>NZ_JBFUMD010000754.1:0-1000 GCF_054049555.1 Nocardioides sp. P5_C9_2 | reverse complement strand
GCAGCTTCGCGATCCGGTCTCGGGCCGACGGCACGGTCGAGCTCCCGCAGCCCATCGGTCCGGACACGTTCGACGACGAGGACCGCTGGACCCCCAAGCACCCGCACTGGTGGGTGTTCCCGGTCGACCCGCGCACCGGCGTGCTGCCCGGCAGCATCCGCGGGATCCTGGAGGCGGTGGCGGACGATGCGTCGCTCCACAAGATCGTGCTCACCGGGCAGCGGCCGGTGAAGGTGGGCGGTGCCCGGGTCACCACGTGGCCGGCGGAGAGCGCACCCGGTCAGATGTACGCCCTCCGGGCCCGGTTCCTGTTCGTGACCGCGGGCGCCCGCAGTGACGTCAACCACCCGCTCTCCGCGCGCCACCACGAGTTCGTCTGGGTCGGTCCGACCGCCGCGCTCGAGTCGCCTCCGACGATCCTCCCGGGCGCATGGGGCGACCGCGAGGCACCGCCGCGGGACTTCGAGCGCTCCTTGGTGTCCAGGGTCGTGGTCTCCTCGGACTCGCTGGTCGACGCCGCGGGGGCGACCTACCCCCGGGTCGCGGCCGACGACGTCTGGGCCGTCGGCTCTCCGCGGATCGACCTGCTGCTCGCCGAGGAGGCCCGGCTGTCGGCTGGTCTGCGGGCCGACCTCGCCGCCCTGCGGGCGGTGGTGGCGGGACGACGCGTCGTGGTCGTGTCGCCGCTGACCGCGACCGCCGAGGACGTCGACGCGCTGGCGGCCTGGGCCGAGGACCATGACGACGTCGCGCTGCTGTGGGCCGCCCCGACCGGCTGGACCACGCCGGTGCCGGCGCCCCTGGTCGACCTGTACGACGCCGCCCTGCTGCGTCCCGGCGCGCTCCTGCCGCACCCCGTCCAGCCCGAGATGGCGTGGCGCCTCGCCGACGTGGTCGCGACCGGCTGGTCCGCCGACCTCGCCGACGCGGCCGTCCCCGGGCTGCCCGTGGTGGCGCTGCCGGGCGCCTCCGGCAGCCCGCTCGTGGAGCACCCGACGCT
>NZ_JBFUMD010000753.1:0-1002 GCF_054049555.1 Nocardioides sp. P5_C9_2 | reverse complement strand
CCTCCGAGTCGGGGCCGGACCCGATGAACGCGAAACGCTGCGCCCACACGTGGTCGACCCCGTCGACCGTCGCCATCTCCTGGGCGATGCGCGGCGAGAAGGGCTGGCCGAACAGGGAACTGACGACGTAGTCGCCGACGAAGTTCTCCTCGATGGTCGCATCGACGCTGGCCTTGGCCGACGCCCCCACGATCGCCATGGTGCAGGCCAGCGAGAGCCCGATCATGAGGGCGGACGAGGTGGCCGTCGTACGCCGGGGGTTGCGCAGGCTGTTCTGGCCGGCCAGCTGCCCCACGGTGCCGAAGACCCGGGTGTAGATCCAGGAGGCGGCGGAGAGGAAGGGATGGCTGATCACCGGGCTGGCGGCGGCGACGCCGAGCAGGATGAGCAGGATGCCGCCCCCGACGAACCACCCGGGGTGGGGCACCACGTCGGCGAGCCCGGCGGCCAGGGCGGCGCCCCCGGCGAGCATCATCACCACGCCGGCGACCAGCCGGCGCCGCAGGGACGACTCGGGCATCGCCACGTCGTCGCGCATCGCCTGGATGGGGGCGATGCGACCGGTGCGGTGCGCGGGCAGCCACGCGGCGGCCATGGTCACCACGATGCCCACGACGTACGCCGCCAGGACGGTGCGGGGCGCGATGATGAGCGACTGGCCGGACAGGTCGAGGCCGAAGCGACCGAACAGCGTCCGGATGGCCATCGCCAGCAGGATCCCGAGCCCCAGCCCGATCGTCGAGCCGACGGCGCCGAGGACGAACGCCTCGACCATCACCATCCGGGTGACCTGGCGCTTGCTCGCCCCGAGCGCGCGGAGCAGCGCCAGCTCGCGGCTGCGCTGGGCCACCAGGATCGAGAAGGTGTTGACGATGAGGAAGCCGCCGACGACGAGCGAGATGCCGGCGAAGATCAGCAGGAACGTGGTGAGGAAGCCGATGGCCTCCTGGAGTGCGGTCGCCGCCTCGTCGGCCGCGTCGTCGCCCGTGACGGCCTCGACGC
>NZ_JBFUMD010000752.1:0-1015 GCF_054049555.1 Nocardioides sp. P5_C9_2 | reverse complement strand
GCTCACCACGGCGGTCGTCGTGACCCGCCTCGCGGGCCGCGCGCCGTACGTCGTGGTGGCCTCCGAGACCTGAGGCCCGGCGCGTCGCGGGTCGTGCGCGCGGTGGGAGTTGAGTCAGTGGGTGACTCAGGTCGTAGCGCCCGGCGAAGCCGCGCACGCGGTGGGAGTTGAGTCAGTGGGTGACTCAGGTCGTAGCGCCCGGCAGGGTCATGCCGGGTCGTGCCGTGCCGTGCCGTGCCGTGCCGAGGACGGTGTTCGCGCTCAGTGGTTCCGGAGCGCGTCGATGAGCTGGGCCTTGCTCATCGACGACCGGCCCTCGATGTCGAGCTCGGCCGCCCGCCGGCGCAGCTGGTCGACCGTGCGGTCCTCGTAGTCGGCAGCCTCCCCGCCACGCTCGCCGACCTGCGAGCGGCCCTGGGCGGCTGCGGCGTTGGCGATCCGGGCGGCCTTCTCCTTGCTGGCCCCCTCGTCGCGCAGCGCCTCGTAGACGCCGGGGTCCTTCACGCTCGGACCCGGGCCCGGATCCTGCTTCTTCTCGACCATCGGTCCCTCCTCGTCGGTGATCTCCCGACCTTCGCACCCGGCTGCCCCCGACCGCCACCGGCGTAGGGGTGAGCGGCCCCTTCAGCGGGTCGACAGCCACGCTCGGCCGTGGTCGCCGTCGTCGGACAGCAGCAGCACCTCGTCGTCGTGTGCCGCCACCGCGAGCACGTGCTCGCCCGCGGTCCGCGGCGGAGCGGCGGGCAGGGAGACCGGGGCCCACTCGTCGCCGTCGTCGCTCTGCCACAGCGCGTACGACGCCCCGTCGCTCGTGGTGGCCCACAGCCCGCGCCCGCCCTCGACGAGCGTCGCGGCGAAGGGGCTGCTGCGGGAGTCGTCGGGGATCGAGCCGAACGTGGACGCCATCTCCCACCCGTCGTCGTCGCGCAGCCAGGCACCGAACCGATCGCCGCGCAGGCCGAGTGCGACCAGCCCGTCGTCGGTCGCCACCACCCGCTCGAGGTCGTCGAAGGCG
>NZ_JBFUMD010000751.1:0-1018 GCF_054049555.1 Nocardioides sp. P5_C9_2 | reverse complement strand
CGGATACGACGTGGCCGAACTCAACCTGCTCGACCTGCTGTCCTTGGACGGTATGGGGCCAGCGTTAGTAGCGGCTCTCGAACTGGGACGACTGTGAACAGAGGAGATACGCCATGAGCCTGTCTGGGCAGGACGAGTACTACGTGCTCCGCGAGAACATCGAGCCTGCGTGGGGACTGCTGTGGTGGCCAGCCAAGAACGACAACTTGCGCTACTGGTCAGCCAAGGACAGCGACTGGGCGCCACTCCCCTACCGCGCAGTCCAGCATCTATCCCCACTGAACAAGATCGACGCCGAGGAAGCACGTTCGCTCACGGGGGGCCTCCCGCAACTCACCCGGCCCCGACTCCGAAAGTGGATCCGATTCTGCGAGCAAGTCGCCGAAGCCCATGATTTGGCCACCAAATACCCCGGTGACCGAGCAGGCTGGCGGGACGGCGGCTACTGGCACGGGTACGTTCTCTGGCGGGATCAGCAAGCCGGGGACGCAGACCTCAGCGAGCAGGCCTACAACCGACACCTGGAAGATCAACACGACAAGTACCTAGGCTGAGGAGCGGAGCCACCGAGTGAAGCCCCACGATGCGCCTCGACTCAACGAGTGGCTGACTGCCAGCGAGACAGCCGAGCAGTTCAACGTCAGCCGCCAGACCGTGAACCAGATGATCAAGGCTGGCGAGTTCAGCACACTTCACAAGATCGGCCCAGCCACGCGGCCTCAGTACGTCATAGGGCGCGACGAGGTCGAACAGATGCGGGCCACCAGGGCTTTCCCGCGCAGGGGATGAGCGCATCTGGCGGGATGCGCCCACATTCGACGAGCGCCGGAGTGCGGKCGCTGTTTGCTCTGGGTCGGCCTACCCGGAGCGTTCCTCGATGGCTTCCGCCACCTCGCCCAGGGTCATGAGAGGTGCGTGGATGAGGTGACCTTGGCGGAAACCGATGTCGATGAGAGCGATGGCGGTGTGCGCGTGCGGCTCCCAGAAGGTCTTGTCAAGCACAACGATCAGGTAGCCA
>NZ_JBFUMD010000750.1:0-1026 GCF_054049555.1 Nocardioides sp. P5_C9_2 | reverse complement strand
CCTCAGGGCCGAGCAGAACGCTGGCACTGGATCGTTGGTCGGCGCGCAGCTCGGCAACCCTCTTGCGCATTCCACGCTGTGCGAACTGGCCGCGAAGTTCCTCCGGCACTCTGCGACCGGGCCCGCTGGGCGTCTCGTCAGGGACGATGTTGCCGGCGGCGTCGATGTCGAACGAGAGGCCGTCGTGCTCCATGCGCACGCCGTCGCCCGCCGTGCGGCACAGGTCTCGCCCGATCGCGGTGACCCGCTGGCCCGATAGCCAGTCGACCCGTGGCGCAACCATGATGGTCGTCGTACGCCGGGTGGCACCGTCCGGCGTCGGACCGAGCAGGATTCCACCGCCGGGGACAGCGGACATCGCGAACCTCCAGAGGTCAGGAAAGTACAATGAGTTGAATCTTTGGAACCCTCGTACCATACTCATGTACCACCGATCGCTAGATGGAGACAACCGTGAGCCTGACTGCTGGAGCCCGCCTGAAGACCGCGACGTCGACCCTGGAGGTCGTCGTCGTGACCGCACCGACCATCGAGGCCGAGCTTCTCGCCGCCGGCGAGCCGATGAGCACCGACGCGACGCCCGGCCCCGCCGGTGCCGCGACGTACGCGATCGGGAAGCGCTACGTCGAGGACGCCTCCGGTATCGAGGTCCTCGTGGTCAAGCCCGGTCCCGGCCCGCTGTCGATCGGCGGCAGCGAACTGGTCATCAAGGAAGCCAAGCCGCTTCCCGCCTCCGACTGAGCGAGATCTGGGCGACGGAGCGCACCCTGGCATGCCGCCACGGGGCCGCTCGTCGAGTCAGTGCCGTTTCGATGGATCTCGATCAGCCTCTTCCTTTAATTGATTGAACTGGTTTACTGTCATCCAGCGCACTACGTGAGCCGACCGCCCGCTGGCGCGCGACCCAGACCTGGATGACTGAAGGAGTGCACGGCATGACCGCAGTACAGAGCGAGAGCGGCGTCCTGGCCGGCGAGGCGCGGATGCTCATCGGAGGCGAGCTCGTCGAGGCCGAGGGTGGCCGGA
>NZ_JBFUMD010000749.1:0-1044 GCF_054049555.1 Nocardioides sp. P5_C9_2 | reverse complement strand
GGCGTGCCCTCGGAGTGCAGGAGCAGCGCGACCATCCGGGCGGCGGCCTGCTCGAGCCGGCGGCGGGGCAGCGACCCGCCACGCACGGCCCGCACGATCCCGGCGCGGGCGGCGGCCGGCGAGGGCGGCATCAGCAGCACGTCGTTGCCGGCCCGCAGCCCCTGGACGGCCGAGCGTGCGGCGTCGTACTGCCGCTGGACCCCGGCCATCGAGAGCGAGTCGGTGATCGCCAGCCCCTCGAAGCCCAGCCGCTCGCGCAGCACCCCGGTGACGACCTTCCGCGACATCGACGACGGGACGCCGGCGTCGATGGCGCGGACGTCGATGTGCCCCACCATCACGGCGGGGACCCCGGCCTCGACGGCGGCGGCGAAGGGGGCGAGGTCGACGGCGACGAGCTGCGCGCGGGTGCGCTTCTGCACCGGGAGGGTGAGGTGGCTGTCCTGCGGCACGGACCCGTGGCCGGGGAAGTGCTTCAGCACCGGGACCACCGCGGCCTGCTCGATGCCCTCGACGGCGGCGACGACCTGGGTGCTCACCGTGCCCGCGTCGGAGCCCGCGGAGCGCGACCCGATGGTGGGGTCGCCGGGCCCGGACGTCACGTCGGCGTCCGGGGCGAACACCGCGTCGAAGCCGAGGCCCCGCAGCTCGGCGGCGCTGGCGCGGTAGGCCGCCGTGGTCACCCGCGGCTCGCCCGCGGCGCCGGCGGACATGAAGGTCGGGAACCGGGTGGCATCGCCCTTGACCCGCTCGACGATGCCGCCCTCCTGGTCGACGGAGACGAACAGTGGCCACGGACGGCGTACGGCGCGGTCCAGGGTCGCGTTGACGGCACGGATCTGCCCGGTGGACGCCACGTTGTCGGAGAAGGCGATGACCCCACCGAGGTGCAGCCCGCGCACCATCGACACGGGGGCGGCCGTCCCGCTCCACTCCGCCACGATCACCTGACCGGCCAGATCCGGCAGGGACATCCGACCGACGAGCCGGGCCGCCCGCTCGAGCTCGGGCCGGGTGGGCCCCCAGCCCTCCACGAGGCCGAGC
>NZ_JBFUMD010000748.1:0-1047 GCF_054049555.1 Nocardioides sp. P5_C9_2 | reverse complement strand
GCTGGTGGGTGCCGGTGAGCGTCGAGCAGTCCGTGGAGCAGCGCATCGTCGAGGGGGCGTCCCGGCTGCCGGGCTACGGAGCCGTGACCGGCTGGGCCGCACTGCGGTGGGCGGGTGGCGGCTGGTTCGACGGTGCGGGCCGGTGGYACGAACAGCTGCCCGTGCCGGTGATCACGGGGACGACGCACTCCCTGCGTGCGGACTCGCGCATCGTCGTCTCGCGCGAGATCCTCCCCAGGGAGGCGGCGTACCGCCATCGGGGGCTCCGCATCACGCGTCCGCTGTGGAGCGTGGCCCACGAGATGCGCAAGGCCCGGGACGCCGAGGCCGCGGTGGTGGCGTTCGAGCTCGYCGCATTCCACGACCTGGTGTCGATCGCCGAGCTGGGGGCGTACGTCGAGAGTGCCCTCGGCACGCGGCAGGGGGTCGAGCAGGTGCGTGAGGTGCTGCCCCTGCTCGAGGAGAACAGCTGGTCGCCGGCCGAGCCGGTCATGCGGCTCACCTGGATCGGGACCGGTCTCGGACGGCCCCTGGCCAACCGCCCGATCTTCGACCTCGACGGCCGCTTCGCGGGAACGCCCGACCTCGTCGACCCGGTGTCCGGAGTCCTGGGTCAGTACGACGGGGCGCTGCACCTCGCGGGTGAGGTCCGAAGCCGCGACGTCGCCAAGGACGCGGCGTACCGGGACCTCGGCCTCGAGACGGTGACGATGATGGCGGGCGACCAGGGGACGCGGGACCCGTTCGTGGGTCGGCTGGCCGAGGCCTACGCCCGTGCCGGACTCCTACCGGTGGACCGGCGCCGCTGGACCCTGGAGACACCCCCGTGGTGGACCCCGACGCACACCGTGGCGCAACGACGCGCGCTCACGCCGTACGACCGCCAGCGGCTGCTCTGGAACCGCCGCGCCGCGTGAACGTCTGGCCGGCGAAGTCGTGGGACCGCGTCCCATATCCCCCGTCGGGGTAGTTAGGGACGAGTTGGTAGGTGATTCGGCCGTTCGACCGACCAGATCGTCCCTAACTACCCCACGTGGGGGGCCGAGC
>NZ_JBFUMD010000747.1:0-1047 GCF_054049555.1 Nocardioides sp. P5_C9_2 | reverse complement strand
GGGTCGGGCTCGGCGAGGCCCTCGACACGGTGGGCGGCACCCTGCGCGCCCTGTCCGGTGAGCTGGCCGCCCGCTACTTCGGTCGCAAGCCCCCGTCGCGGGTGCTGCTCGGGCAGTGGGGTGGTCGCGGGTGAGCCGCCAGGGTCCCGACGACTTCACCCCACGTCGCTACGAGGTCCGGCACCGCACGACCTACACCTACGACGGCGCCGACGTGACGTCCTGCTACGAGCGCGGCTTCCTGGGCCCACGGTCCACGCCGACCCAGCGGGTGGTGGGCAACGACGTCCAGATCTCGCCCGAGCCCGACCTGATCAGCGAGCACACCGACCACTTCGGCAACCGGTCCTTCTACCTCGAGGTCCGCACCCCGCACCGCGTGCTCGAGGTGAGGAAGACGAGCGTGGTCGACGTCGACTGGCCCGAGGTCGACCTGCACGCGCTCGATGCCTGGACCGTCGAGGAGGCGGTCTCAGCGCTCGCCGAGGACGCCGACCCGGTCGACCACGCGTCGTACCTCCTGCCGTCGCGACTGGTGGCCGTCGACGACAGCGTCCGCGACTACGCCCTCCGCACGCTCGGTCCCGCCACTCCGCTGGGGCAGGCGATCGTCGGGCTGACGCACGCGATCTTCGAGGACTTCACCTACGCGTCGGGGGTCACGAACGTGCGGACCACGCTTCCCGAGCTGCTCGCGCTGCGCCGGGGCGTCTGCCAGGACTTCACGCACCTGGCCCTGGGCTGCCTGCGGGCCGTCGGCCTGCCGGCGCGGTACGTCAGCGGCTACCTCGAGACCGCTCCTCCGCCCGGGAAGCCCAAGCTCGAGGGCTCGGACGCCTCGCACGCCTGGGCCTCGGTCATGGTGCCCGGCGGCGGCTGGATCGACCTGGACCCGACCAACGACCACCTGGCCGACTCTCGGTACGTCGTCACGGCCTGGGGTCGCGACTTCCGCGACGTCTCCCCGCTCAAGGGAGTGATCTTCACCGAGTCGAGCGGCTCGTCGCTCGACGTGGGCGTCGACGTGGTCCGTCTCCCCTCCTCGGG
>NZ_JBFUMD010000746.1:0-1050 GCF_054049555.1 Nocardioides sp. P5_C9_2 | reverse complement strand
GAAGAGGCCCTCGGCCACCTGTGCCGGACCGGTGAACCACTCGTGGCCGGTGCCCGAGACCTGGATGCCGAAGTCGGTGCCGTTGCGGGCCATYGCGACGACCACCGTCGAGCCGTCGATGTCGCGGGCCGCGTCGAGCGCGAGCTTGCACGCCGGCATCGCGAGGTTGAGGAAGAAGTGGTCGTTGCCGCCGATGAAGCGCAGCGAAGCCGCGATGTCGGCGGTGTCGGCACCGCTGGCCGCCATCGCCGGCGCGAGGTCGCGCAGCAGCATCAGGGTCCCGGCGCGGTTGCGGTTGTGGGCCTCGTCGCCCATCTGGAGCATCTGGGTCAGGATGCCGGTCACGTCGACGGGGTCGCTGGCGCGCACCGCCGTACGCAGCAGCGGGCCGAGCACCGCGGACATCCAGCGCAGCCGCTCCAGGACGTCCGGCCCGTAGGCGCCGTACCTCAGCACCTTGCCGAGGCCCTCGTTGAGGGAGCAGTGGGTACGACGCCCCGTGGTCGGGTCCTCGAGCACGAACATCCACATCGACGGGGTGACCACGCCGGCCATCGGCCCGACGGTCGAGCGGTGGTGGCAGGGCTCGAGGCTGACCGAGCCGCCGTCCTCGAAGAGGGCGACGGCATCCTCCGGGTCGGCGACGATCCCCTCGAAGGCGGCCCCGCCCATCAGCGCCCCACGGAGCGGACCGGCCGTGCGGGCCCACTCGATCGGCGGCCCGGCGTGCAGGAACTGGCCGGGCTCCAGGCCGAGCACCTCGGAGGCGGGCGCGACGTCGACCAGGACGGCGGAGACGCCGAGCATGGCGGCGAGCGCGCGCTCGTTGGCCGCCCGGCGGCGAGGGTCGGTGGCCACGACGGCCAGGTCGTCCTCGGTGCCCGGCATCGGCGGGCGCCAGTCGACGCGGGTGACGGGCACCGCCTGGCCCGCCACCGCGTCGGCGAGGTGGTCGGCGCCGACGCCGACGACGTGGGTGGGTGTGGTGGTCACGCGCGTCCGCCGATCGTCAGCGCGACCGCTCGCCGGGTGGCGGCCGCGTTGGATAGG
>NZ_JBFUMD010000745.1:0-1056 GCF_054049555.1 Nocardioides sp. P5_C9_2 | reverse complement strand
CGGTCGAGCTGCACGCGGCCCACGGCCAGTCCTCGGCCAAGCTCCTCGAGGCCGCAGCCGGGGCGGAGATCCTGGTCGTCGGCCGGCGGGGCGCGGGTGGCTTCCGCGGGCTGCTGACCGGCTCGACGGCCGAGCAGGTCGTGCGCCACGCCCCCGGGCCGGTCGTGGTGGTCCCGGTCACCGGTCAGGGTGCCTGAACTCGGCCCACCGCCGCTGCTCGTACTCGTCGAGGAACAGGTCAGGTCGCCGCTCGAGCTCGGCGTCCAGGCGCCGCGCGAGCGGCTCGAGGTCGCTGACGTAGGCCGTCGACACCGGGAACACGAGGGGTCGGTCCTGCGGGTCGTCGCCCCACAGGGTGATCGTCATGAAGTAGGCCTCGCGCTTCACCCGGACCCGGGTCACCTGCGAGAACTGCAGCTGGTGGACCACCCGGTCGCCGTACGTGCGGGTCAGCGTCGACTCGCCGACGTGCACGTGGATGCGGAGCAGGCCCCGGGCGAGGAGGAGCGGCCCCACCACGAAGACGAGCGCCATCCCCACGGCCACGGCCCACGTGCCGAGGGAGCCGGACACGCCGGCCGCGGTGCGGAAGACGCGGAAGGTGGGGATGGCCAGCACCACGGCCACCACCACCATCGCCCACGCCAACGCGGTCCGTTGCGGCAGCTCTGTCCCGAGATCGGTCGTCATGGCGCAACATTAGGGCCGCTCGGGGTTTGACCCGCGCCGCCCCGGGTAGTCGGGGCTGAGCCACGCACCACCGAAGGAGGGTGACCCCGTGTCCTCGAGACTCGACGCCATGCTTGCCCAGATCGATGCCCAGGCCGACGCCTCGTTGGCCAAGCTCGACCAGGCAGAGCAGTTCGCCCGCCGCTCCGAGGCGCTCACCGTGGAGGGCGAGAGCCCCGACGGGCGGGCCGTCGTCACCGTCAACGGCACCGCGCACCCGGTCGCCGTCCGGTTCGCCGATGACGTCCACCAGCTCTCGCCGAACGAGCTCGCCAGCGCCGTGATGAGCGCCCTGGGCCAGGCCCAGCGCCGGCTGTCGTTCCGGAT
>NZ_JBFUMD010000744.1:0-1062 GCF_054049555.1 Nocardioides sp. P5_C9_2 | reverse complement strand
ATCTTGTCGGTCACGAGGCAGTCGGAGCCGAAGAGCTCGGAGAGCCGCCCGCTCGTGACGTGACGGCGCACGTCCATCTCGAAGAAGCGCTCCTGGGCGTGGACGTAGCCCTGGGCGCGCAGCAGGTCGGCGTCGGTGTCGGCGTAGACCTGCGCGATGCCGCTCGCGTCGCGGATCACCTCCACCTCACCGGCCAGCCCGGGGAGCTCGACCTCCCCGTCGGTCTCGGCGACCGGGCGCAGCACGAAGCCGGTGGCGATGACGAGGAGGAGGACCAGCGACGCCGCCAGCCCCGCCACGACGTACGCCGACCAGCGCAGGACGCGGGGTGCGGACCGGAACATCTGCCACCACGTGAGGTCGGTGTCGGGGGCTGCGGGCTGCTCGCTCATCGTGGAGGCATTGTGCCGTACGCTGGGGACTCGACTGGCAGTCGACGGCACCGAGTGCCAACGTGTCCTGCAGCAGTCGTTCCGATCCATCGCATCCCCCGTAGTCACGAAGGTCCCCGATGCCCACGTACCAGTACCTCTGCACCGAGTGCGGCCACGCGTTCGACCAGGTCCAGAAGTTCAGCGACGACGCCCTGACCCACTGCCCCGTCTGCGACGGCAGGCTGCGCAAGGTCTTCAACGCCGTCGGCGTCGTCTTCAAGGGCTCCGGCTTCTACCGCACCGACAGCCGCTCGACCTCGGGGTCGTCGACGCCGGCGACCTCCGGCTCGTCCTCGTCCTCGGACTCGGGCTCCTCCTCGTCCGGCGCGTCGACGTCAGGCTCGTCCTCGTCCTCCGRCTCCTCGTCCTCCGGCTCCTCGTCCTCCGGCTCCTCGTCCTCGGGGTCCTCGTCGTCCGGCTCGGGCCAGTCGTCGTCCACAGGCTCGTCCTCGAGCTGATCCCTCCCCACGGTCGTCCGCGGCCCGGGGGCGAGGCGCCGCCGCCGCCTAGCGTCGCCGCATGGCCTCCCTCGACGACGTACGCCGCCGCTGGCGCACCCTGCGCCGTCGCGTGCTGGCCCGCCGACGGCCCCTCGCCGCGCTGTGCGCGGCGGTGGCGGTGCTCGTCG
>NZ_JBFUMD010000743.1:0-1064 GCF_054049555.1 Nocardioides sp. P5_C9_2 | reverse complement strand
CTGCTCCACCACATCGATGCTGGCCTCAGCACCGCCGTGGACGCTGGGACCGTCGCCTAGGGTGTCGAGGCTGTTGCTGTCGCGTTCGGCCTGGCTGAGTTGCATGGCGCAGTCGCCGAGAACTGAAACGATGATGTCGGTGCGAGCGAAGCGGCGGCGTGTCGGGTCGTCGCCGATGCCGTCGTGGAGCTCGTGAAGCATTTGCAAGAGTCGTACCCGTGCTGGCTCGGCGCCGAGGACCTCGAGCGCGACGACGGCGATGTGAGAGGCGTGCGCTGCCGGACCTGCTAGAGCAGCGGCGAGCGCGTCACGGACGGCGGGGTCGTCGCCGAAATGGCGGTGAAGTGCGTTCGCGGCCCAGTGCGGTTGGCTGCCGGGAGTGGCGATCGCGTCCATCAGGACGCGACGCATCTGTGGGCCTTGGTCGATCGCGGAGAGGTGGAACAACAGCATGTCGCTGTGCCGGTGATCGAAATTTTCCAGCCGGGACTCGATAGCTTGGGCGATGAGTTCGTTGTGCGGTGTGCCTGGCGCATAGGCGGTGGCGAGACCCTCCAGGCCGTATCCCAGCCGCAACGCCGGCCAAGCGTGTTCCTCGGTAGCGAGGACGTCCGCGACGACGCTCGCGATCGCGTTGTCCTGCGCGAATGCGTGAAGGGCGATGGTCCAGACGGTGTTGAGATTCGATCCTCGTCCGCTTCGCATGAAGTCCGCCATGGAGCCGATTAGATGTGTGTCGTCTCGGACCACGGCCGTGATGGCTTCGAGGAGGATCCGGCTCTGGACGTCGGGGTGACCTGACCAGTACTTGTTGAGGAACGAACGAAGCCACTGAACTTCAGATGGGGTCAAGATGTTGTCGTCCACGGCGTCGTCGTCACGGCCACGCACATCGCCACGGTCGGCGTCGCAGATGTCACCGCTGCCGGTGATGTTGCCTACGAGGGCGCTCTCGAGGACGCCGAGGAGGTGAGCGAGCACGGTCAGCCGCAACGCTGTTGCCTGGCTGGAGCGGTGCCATTCGACGCGTTCGCGGGTCGCTTGGTCCTCGGGCCACCACACAC
>NZ_JBFUMD010000742.1:0-1065 GCF_054049555.1 Nocardioides sp. P5_C9_2 | reverse complement strand
TACTTGGTGAGCTTGGAGGGACCCACGCCGCTGATGCGCCGCAGCGATCCCTCGTCGGTCGGACGGTGCTCGGCGATCAGCTGCAGGGTGGCGTCGGTGAAGACGACGAACGCCGGCACCTTGTCGTCGGCGGCACGCTCGAGGCGCCACACCCGCAGGCGCTCGAAGAGGGCCTCGTCGTAGGAGGCGGGACAGTCGACGCAGCGCCCGAGCTTCTTCTCCGCCGGGGTGCTGAGCGCGGTTCCGCACTCGCGGCAGTGCATGGCCTTGCGGTTGCGACGGGTGGGACCGCTGGACGCCGCGGCACGCTCGACCTCGGCGACCGCCTCGAGGAACCGTGACGGCTTGCGGCTGGCCCGTCCCCCCGGGTTGCGGGCCAGGGCCCACGAGATCGACAGCTCGCGTCGGGCGCGGGTCATGCCGACGTAGAGGAGCCGGCGCTCCTCCTCGACCGCGGTCGGGGTGTCGGCGTAGGTGATGGGCAGGGTGCCGTCCTGCATGCCGCACAGGAAGACCGCCTCCCACTCCAGCCCCTTGGCGGCGTGCAGGGTGGCGAGGGTGACACCGTCGGCGAGGGGTGCGTGCTGCTCGGCGGCACGCCGGTCGAGGTCGTCGACGAAGTCGCCGAGGCCGGCCTCGGGCAGCTCGGCGACGAACTCGGTCGACCGGTCCACCAGCGCCTGCAGGGACTCCCACCGGTTGCGGGTCTCCCCCCGCGTGCCCGGGGCCTCTTCCGACCAGCCCATCCCCGACAGCGTCGCGCGGACCAGGTCGGGGACGCTGCCGTCCTCCTGGCCGCCACGTGCGGTGCCGCGCAGCAGGGTCACGGCCTGGCGGACCTCGGCACGGTCGAAGAAGCGGGCGGCGCCGCGGACGACGTACGGGACGCCCCGCGACGTGAGGGCGTCCTCGAAGGTCTCGGACTGCGCGTTGATGCGGAAGAGCACCGCCATCTCGCCGGCGGGGGTCCCGGCGGCCCGCAGGGCGGCGATGCGGTCGGCGGCCGCGGCGGCCTCGGCCACCTCGTCGGGGTGCGCGGTGTAGCGCACCGGCGCGCCCGTCGGC
>NZ_JBFUMD010000741.1:0-1069 GCF_054049555.1 Nocardioides sp. P5_C9_2 | reverse complement strand
ACCTTGTTCTTGACGACCTTGACCCGGGTCCGGTTGCCCACCATCTCCTGGCCGTCCTTGAGGGTCTCGATGCGACGCACGTCGAGGCGCACCGAGGAGTAGAACTTCAGCGCGCGTCCACCGGTGGTGGTCTCGGGCGAGCCGAACATGACGCCGATCTTCTCGCGGAGCTGGTTGATGAAGATGGCCGTGGTGCCGGAGTTGTTGAGGGCCCCGGTCATCTTGCGCAGCGCCTGGCTCATGAGCCGCGCCTGGAGGCCGACGTGGCTGTCACCCATCTCGCCCTCGATCTCGGCGCGCGGCACGAGCGCGGCCACCGAGTCGATGACGATGAGGGACAGCGCGCCCGAGCGGAYGAGCATGTCGGCGATCTCGAGCGCCTGCTCACCGGAGTCGGGCTGGGAGACCAGCAGGGCGTCGGTGTCGACGCCGAGGGCCTTGGCGTAGTCGGGGTCGAGCGCGTGCTCGGCGTCGATGAAGGCGACGATGCCGCCGGCCGCCTGGGCGCTGGCCACCGCGTGCAGGGCGACCGTCGTCTTTCCCGAGGACTCGGGACCGTAGATCTCCACCACACGGCCGCGGGGCAGGCCGCCCAGGCCCAGGGCCACGTCGAGTGCGATGGCGCCGGTCGGGATCACCTCCAGCGGGGCGCGGCTGTCGTCGCCCAGCCGCATGACCGAGCCCTTGCCGAACGACTTCTCGATGTTGGCGAGTGCGGCATCCAGTGCCTTCTCGCGGTCTCCACCAGCCATGTGCGTGTCCTTTGTGTCCGTCGGGTAGTCAGGTACGTCTGCGACGCTAGGACGAGCCACCGACAATGCCTGGTCAGCCGTGTCGAACGCTGTGGAGAACCTCGCCGTGCGTCGTACCTGTGGACCCAATCTAGCCCGAACAGCTGTTCGACTGCCGCACGTGGTGCCGCGTGTCGGGTCCGGTGTGTCGGGCCCAGCGTGTCGGGCCCAGCGTGTCGGGCCTAGCGTGTCGGGTCGGGCGGGGACGCCGTGGCGGACGGCCGGGCGAGCGTCGCCCGAGCCATGGCACCGGCGACCACACCGGCCCCCAGCACGGC
>NZ_JBFUMD010000740.1:0-1073 GCF_054049555.1 Nocardioides sp. P5_C9_2 | reverse complement strand
CGGGTCGGCCGACGTGATGTGGACCGAACCGAGGCTGTCGGGGCGGAGGGCGAAGCCGAGCATCATGAAGCCGGGGCGGCGTTCGACGTCGTACTTCTGGATCCCGACCCCCATCGACATCGGGGTCACGAGGACCTGAGCGTCGGGACGCTCAGATTCCTCCAGCGCCTTGAAGAACCACATCATCTCGTAGGCCGGGGTGGCGATCGGACCCTTGCGCGTGAAGAGGTACTTGAAGCCCTCCCAGTTCTGGTGCTTGGTGTCGTAGATCTTCTTGTTCTGTCCGAGGTCGCTCTTGAGGCGGAACTGGATCGACAGGCAGCGGTGCTCGCGCAGGCCCTCGCCGATGTTCTCGGAGTCGACGATGACATCGACACCGGCCTCCTTGAGGACGGCTGACGGCCCGACGCCGGAGAGCTGGAGCAGCTTCGGAGAACCGAGGCTTCCGGCCGACAGGATGACCTCGCCGGTCCCCGTGGTGCGGAACTCGACGGGCGACCCTCCGGCGTTGCCGGTCACGCCGACGGCAGCGCCGTTCTCGATCAGCACCTGGGTGATCTCGACGCCGGTCCTGACCGTCAGGTTGGGGCGCTTGCGAGCCGGCTTGAGGAAGGCCTTGCCGGCACTCTGGCGCCGTCCGTTGCGGATGGTGCCGGGCGTGTAGCCGATGCGCTCCTCGTCAGAGGCGTTGATGTCCTCGACGCGCTGGTGACCCATCTTGGTCGCCGATTCCATGATCAGCGGCGACAGGTCGTCGTCGTACGTCCGGACGCCGACCTTCAGCGGGCCGCCGGCGCCACGGGTCTCGCTGCCACCGAGGGAGTGGTCCTCGATCGTCTTGTAGATGCGGAGGATCTCGTCCCAGCCCCAGCCGGGGTTGCCCTGCTCGACGATGCCGTCGAAGTCGGCCTGGGAACCACGGTTGTAGACCATGCCGTTGATGGCGCTCGAGCCGCCGATGCCACGTCCACGGAACCAGGTCTCCTGGATGCCGAACGGGGCGATCGGTTCGGTCGGGGTGAAGATGCAGTACTCCGGGTCGCCGGCGACCTTCGAGAGGCCCTTGGGCACCT
>NZ_JBFUMD010000739.1:0-1077 GCF_054049555.1 Nocardioides sp. P5_C9_2 | reverse complement strand
GAGTTGTCCCGCTTGCGCATGGTGAGCGTGAAGTTGGGGATGCCGTTCTCACCGGCCTCGCGCACCCCGTTGCGGTTCTTGTCGTTGAACACGTAGCCCGAGTACTCGGTCCACCAGCCGGTCATCGGCAGGGTGCCGAGCGCCTCGGTCTGGCCGTTGACCACGGTCACGTTCTGCAGCGCCAGGAGGTTGTTCTGGGCCTCGTCCCACCAGGTCAGGAGGTACTCGCCGTCGGGCACCCCGGCGATGTCGAACTTCCCGTCGGTGCCGGCCTGGCCGACCCAGACCGCCTGGTCGCCGTCGTTGAGGTCGGCCAGGGCGAGCCACCCGTCGGTGATCGGTCGCTGCACCTTGGTGCCGGTGAAGCCGTTGTAGAGGTCGAAGATGCCGCCCTTCGGGGGGACGTAGTGCAGCGTCCGCATGACCTGGCCGGTGATGTGACCGGACGCGGTGCCGCTGAGCGGCTGCCCGTTCTTCGTCGGCTGCGCGAAGCCGAACATCGGTGTGGGGACCGCCTCCCCGGCGAGGGTGAACTCCGTGTCGAACCCGGTGGAGCCCTCCATCACCCAGCTGTCCCAGTCGTGGTTGCCCTCGAGGGTCGTGGTCTGGATCCAGCGCTGGCCGTCGGGCGGGGTGACGAACTGGGTGTAGCGGTTGGTCCCCATGTGCGGGAACGTCACGATGCCGTCGGCGTCGCTCAGGCACCGGCCGCCGACGGTGTCGACCACCGGCAGCATCTCGGCGTCGAGGTCCGCCAGCGGGATCTCGTGGGTGACCGGGTCCTCGCCGACRTACGTCGTGCAGACCGGGTTGCCGTACACGTCGGTCGTGACCTCGCCGAGCAGGTCGTTGAGGTGCCCCTGGAAGCCCTGGAGCGGCTGGTCGCCGGCGTCGTAGGCACCGTTGGTGGGCGCCATGTCGGCGAAGACCTGGCCCTTCACGGTGGAGTCGGGCAGCGGCATCGGCTGCAGCTCCACCGACACCGGGCTGTCGGTCAGCGGCATGGTGAAGTGGGCGCCGTCGAGCTTGTAGCCGTCGGCCAGCACCGAGATCAGGTAGTCGCCGTCCGGGAGGGCC
>NZ_JBFUMD010000738.1:0-1096 GCF_054049555.1 Nocardioides sp. P5_C9_2 | reverse complement strand
GCCACAGCAGCGCCGGCACCAGGAACGGCGCGGCGAGCACGGYCAGCACCGGGGACCCGAGCGTGACGGCCCCGACCAGGCCGGCGGCGGCGACCGCGCAGGCGCGGGCCAGCGCCGGGGTCGCCCGCCATCGGGTCACCGCCGCTCCAGGGTCTGGGGGGTCGGCACGGAGGCGAGGACGGAGTCGACCACCTTGGGTCCGGACGCGGAGGTCATCCACAGCTCGGGACGCACCGTGATCCGGTGCCCCAGCACCGCCCTGGCCACGGACTTCACGTCCTCGGGCACGACGTAGTCGCGACCGCGCAGCAGCGCCCAGCCGCGGGCCGCGAGCACCAGCCCCAGGCTGCCGCGCGGGGAGGCCCCGGTCAGCGCCTCCGCATGTCCCCGGGTCGCCGCGGCCAGCCCCACGCAGTAGCGACCCACCGACTCGTCGACCGCGACGCGCTCGACGGCGGCCTGGAGCGCCGCGAGGCCGGCGGCGTCGGTGACCGGAGCCACCTCGACCTCCTCCTGCTGGCGGGCCACGCGGCGGGCGAGGACGTCGTACTCCTCGTCGGCGGTCGGGTAGCCGAAGTCGACGCGCATCAGGAACCGGTCGAGCTGGGCCTCGGGCAGCGGGTAGGTCCCCTCGTACTCCACCGGGTTGGCGGTCGCCAGCACGTGGAAGGGTCGCGGCAGCAGGTGGGTCTCGCCCTCCACGGTCACCTGGCCCTCCTGCATCGCCTCGAGCAGCGCGGCCTGGGTCTTCGGCGGGGTGCGGTTGATCTCGTCGGCCAGCAGCAGGCCGGTGAACAGCGGCCCCCGACGGAAGGAGAAGTCGCTGGTGCGCTGGTCGAAGACGTAGGAGCCGGTGAGGTCGGCGGGGAGCAGGTCGGGGGTGAACTGGGCCCGGGCGAAGTCCAGCCCGAGCGCCTGCGCGAAGGACCGGGCGGCCAGCGTCTTGCCGAGCCCGGGGAAGTCCTCGATGAGGACGTGTCCCTTGGCGAGGACGGCCGCCAGCACGAGGCTCAGCGCGTGCTGCTTGCCCACGACGGCCCGGCCGACGCTGTCCAGCACCTCGGCTGCCAGTCGGGTGGCGTCGGCGGTGCTGAGG
>NZ_JBFUMD010000737.1:0-1103 GCF_054049555.1 Nocardioides sp. P5_C9_2 | reverse complement strand
CCGTGGACCCTCGTCGAGGCCGGCGTCCTGTCCGGCAAGCGGGTCACGTCGTGGCCCAGCCTCCAGACCGACATCCGCAACGCCGGCGGCGAGTGGGTCGACGAGGAGGTCGTCGAGGACGGCAACCTGATCACCTCGCGCAACCCCGACGACATCCCCGCCTTCACCAAGACGATCCTGGCCGCCCTGGGCTGAGACGCCCTGGGCTGAGACGCCCTGGGGCTCAGACGCCTGGGGCTCAGACGCCCCCGGGCCAGACGCCCCGACCTAGCTGCGGCCGCTGGCGACCAGCCAGCGGCCCAGCAGCGTCCCGTCCTCCTCCAGCAGCTGGTGCGGCCGCAGCGCGACGTCGAGGTCGGCGCCCGCGGTGATCCGCGTGAGGTCGCCCCCGAGCAGCCGGGGCACGAGAGTGAGGCAGAGCTCGTCGACCACGCCGGCCTCCAGCGCCGCGGCGAAGAGCGCCGGCCCGCCCTCGCAGAGCTGGTCCACCCAGCCCCGCGCGGCCAGCCGGGACTTCAGCTCCACGAGGTCGACGGCATCCTCGCCGAGCACCAGCACCTGCTCCTCCCCCAGCAACGACCGTGACCGCGCCAGTCCGGCGGCGGAGGCGGTGGTGGCCATCAGGATCCGACCCTCGGGGGCCCCGCGCAGGTTGTCGGGCACCTCCCCGGAGCGGCTGACGACGACGAGCGGGATCCTCGGGACGGCGTACTCCTCCGCGCGCAGCGTCCCCGCCCCCACGACCAGGCAGTCGGCCAGGCGCCGCAGGGTGTCGAAGACCCGCTTGTCGGCCGCGTTGTTGATGCTCCCGCTGAGCCCGTCGCCGCCCTGGGCGGCACCGTCGACCGTGCTGACGAAGTTGACCCGCAGCCACGGCTCCCCCAGCGGCGCGTAGGCCTGCGCCAGCTCGTCGTCGGTGAGGTCGGAGAGGTGCGGCAGGGCGAGGGTGCGGGTCACTTCGTCGCGACCTCGCCCTGCGGTCGTCGCACCCCTGTCCCGGTGACCCACTTCATCATCAGGAGGAAGCCGAAGCTGCCGACGAACAGGCAGACCATGGCGGCGATGAGCTTCGGGTAGCTGTCCGACGACGTGGCCGCCGACAC
>NZ_JBFUMD010000736.1:0-1138 GCF_054049555.1 Nocardioides sp. P5_C9_2 | reverse complement strand
AGGCTGGCGCCGAGCTTGCCGAGGAGGGTCTCGGCCGTGTGCACATCCTTGTCGACGAACTCCGCCGTGCTCCGCGAGAAGCCCGCCGCCGAGCCGCCTCGGCTCACCATGCCGACGACTGCGCTGTTTCCACTGCCGTGCGACATAGCCTCGTACAGCGTCTTCTCGTCGAGGTCGAGCGTCTTGGCGAGCTCCGAAAGCACGGAGACGACGCCGATGTGCGCGCCGAACGCCGCATTGTTGAGCAGTTTCACCTTCATGCCCGTGCCGACCGGACCGAGATGGATGACCGGGTCGCCGTACGCCGAGAGCAGCGACTCCGCCTTCACCCACGCCTCGTCCCTTCCCCCGACGAAGAGGGTCAGTTCCCCGGCCTCGATGTCGTGCGGCCCACCGCTGACGGCAGCGTCGACGTAGAAGGCACCCTTCGCCYCGAGCCTGGCCTCGACCTGCTCCGACGTGCGGGGGCTGCTCGTCGTGTGGAGGATGACGATGGTGCCGGGCTCGACCGCATCGACGAGACCTCCGTCCGCCAGCACGAGCTCCCTCACCTGGTCGTCGCTGAAGAGATTCACCACCACCGCGTCGGCACCCTGGGCGATCTCGCCTATCCCGAGAGTCACCTCGGCACCGTCAGCGGTGAACTCGTCCTTCTCCAGATCGAAGCGGTAGTGCACGCGCACCGAGTGTCCCGCCGCGATCAGTCTCTGCATCATCGGTCGACCCATGCGGCCCGCGCCGAGGAAACCTACCTGCGCCATCTCGTGGCTCCTTTGCCGATCTGTGTACGAGGAAGGGTCCCGTCTCGGCCGGCGCCGCGACGGGACCCTCCACCGGTGAATCAGGCGCGCGGGAAGTTGAAGATCTTGCGCGCGTTGCCCTCGACCATCAGACGGGCCTCGTCCTCGGGGACCTCGGACATCTGCTCCGCAAGGATCTTGCGGGTGTGCGGCCAGTTGGCGTCCGAGTGCGGGTAGTCGCTCTCGAAGAGGATCTGCTCGATGCCGATCTTGTGGCGCTCGTCGATACCGACCTGGTCGGAGACGAAGCAGCCGTAGATGTGGTCCTTGAACAGCTCCGAGGGACGCTGCTCGGCGTTGATGTTGCACCAGTAGCGGTGGCGCTCCCACGAGTAGTC
>NZ_JBFUMD010000735.1:0-1140 GCF_054049555.1 Nocardioides sp. P5_C9_2 | reverse complement strand
GCCCAGCACCATCGACCACGTGGTGTCGTCGGGGAGCCGGCCCAGCCCCAGTCGTACGGCGAGGAAGCAGGCCAGCAGGATGCCGACCGGCTTCCCGACCACCAGGCCCACGCCGATGCCGAGCCCGACCGCCGACGTCAGCGCGTCGCCGAGCGCCCCGCCACCGAGCGCCACGCCCGCGTTGGCCAGCGCGAAGACCGGCAGCACGACGTACGACGACAGCGGGTGCAGCTTGGTCTGGAGCCGCTCGACCACCGGCACCGACTCCCCGAGCAGGAAGCGCAGCCGGCTCAGCTCGTCCGGGTCGAGTCGCCGGTCCTCCAGGGCCTTCTGGGCATAACCGCGGGCCACGTCCTCCTTGAGCAGGGCGGTGGCCGGGGTGATCAGGCCGATCGCGACGCCGGCCAGGGTCGCGTGCACACCCGACTCGAACACCGCGAACCACACGAGGAAGCCGAGCACGACGTAGACCCACACCGACCAGACCCGCAGGACCCGCAGCGCCACCATGGCGCCGAGCAGCAGGAGCGCGAGGGCGAGCCACTCCAGGTGCAGCTGCTCGGTGTAGAAGACGGCGATCACGATGATCGCGCCGATGTCGTCGACGATCGCCAGGGTCAGCAGGAAGAGCCGCGCGGCCGACGGGATGCGCCTGCCGAGCAGGCCCAGGACGCCCACCGCGAAGGCGATGTCGGTGGCCATCGGGATGCCCCAGCCGGCACTGCCGTCCCCGCCGCCGGCGATGAGGAGGTAGAGCCCGGCCGGCACGAGCATGCCGCCGACGGCGGCGACGATGGGCAGCGCGGCGGTCTTGGGGTCGCGCAGGTCGCCGCTGACGATCTCGTACTTGATCTCCAGCCCGACGACGAAGAAGAAGATGACCATCAGGGCGTCGTTGACCCAGTGCTGCAGCGACTCCTCGAGGTGGAACCCCCCGATGTCGATGCTGAGCGCCGTGTGCCAGAACTCGTCGTACGACGAGGCCCACGGGCTGTTGGCCCAGATCAGCGCCGTAGCGGCAGCGAGGAGCAGCAGGATCGAGCCGGCGGCCTCGATGCGGAGGAACTCGCGCACCGGGCGCGCGACCAGGCGGGCGAGGGGCTTGTTGCTGGCCAGGTAGGACGGACCGGTGGTCCACAC
>NZ_JBFUMD010000734.1:0-1151 GCF_054049555.1 Nocardioides sp. P5_C9_2 | reverse complement strand
GGCCCCGGCCGCCGAGCCGGCACCCGCACTGGTGCCCGCCTCGGCGCAGACGCCCCGCGCCGACGTCCGCGCGCTCGCCAAGCCGCCCGTGCGGAAGCTGGCCAAGGACCTCGGTGTCGACCTCGCGCTGCTCACCGGCGCCGGTCCCGGTGGCGTCATCACCCGCGCCGACGTGGAGTCGGCCGCGGCCGGTGGCGGCACCGACAACGGCTGGGCGGCTGCGGTCGAGACCCCGGCCCCGCGTCGTACCGGCGAGCAGCCGCGGGAGACCCGCGAGCCCGTCAAGGGCGTGCGCAAGATGATGGCCCAGGCGATGAGCCAGTCGGCCTTCACCAGCCCGCACGTGACCGAGTGGATCACCGTCGACGTCACCGCCACGATGCAGCTCGTCGAGCGGCTCAAGGCGCGGCGCGAGCTCAAGGACGTGCGGATCAGCCCGCTGCTGGTGCTGGCCCGCGCGGTGCTGCTGGCGATGAGGAAGACCCCGGAGATCAACTCCTACTGGGACGACGCCGCCCAGGAGGTCGTCTACAAGAGCTACGTCAACCTCGGCATCGCCGCGGCCACCCCGCGCGGGCTGGTCGTGCCCAACGTCAAGGACGCCGACGCCATGTCGATGGTCGAGCTGGCCGGTGCGCTCGGCCAGCTCACCGCGACGGCTCGCGACGGCAAGACGCAGCCGGCCGAGATGGCGGGCGGGACGTTCACGATCACCAACGTGGGCGTCTTCGGTGTCGACGCCGGTACGCCGATCATCAACCCGGGCGAGTCCGCGATCCTGTGCTTCGGCGCGATCAACAAGCGGCCGTGGGTGTCCGAGGAGGGTGAGATCGTGGTGCGCGACGTGACCACGCTGGCGCTGTCGTTCGACCACCGCCACATCGACGGGGAGAAGGGCTCGCGCTTCCTCGCGGACGTGGCCGGGATCCTCGGCGACCCGGGGAGCGCCCTGCTCTTCTGATCGAACGGGCACTTCATGCCCGCTGAGAACCGTTCACCGGGCGCTTCCTGCGCGCTACAGCGCGACGGAGGCGCCCGGTCGGTGCGTTCCAGCGGGACGGGAGCGCCCGGTCGGCGCGTCGGCGGGTCAGCGGGAGCGCCAGGCGGCGAGCACCTCGGCCTCGCGCTCCGCCGAGATCCCGTGGACCGGC
>NZ_JBFUMD010000733.1:0-1151 GCF_054049555.1 Nocardioides sp. P5_C9_2 | reverse complement strand
GCCCCGGACCGTAGGCCGCCCGCCGACGCCGCGAAGGCGGCCGTCTGGCCGCCGCCGCTCTCGCCGGGCGCGCGCCCCGACGGGAGACCGGTCGATGCGCCGTCCGCCGATGGCCCGTCCGTCGATGTCCCGCCCGCCGATGCCCCGTCCGTCGGGTCCTCCCCGGAGTCGTCGGGGGTGTCTCCCGCGCAGCACGGCACCTGGCCGGCCCTGCTGCCGTCGGGCTCCGTGCCGGACCGGCGCCCCGAGGGGGTGCTCGTCGCCTTCGTCCTCACCCTCGTGTCGGCGGGCCTGGTGCTGCTGCTGACCTCGATCAGCGTGGCGGCCATGGCGTTCTCGCCCGACGCGCTGATGGACGAGGTGCTGCGCCAGCAGCCCGAGCTCGCCGACCAGGGCGTCACCGAGAGCCTCCTCCGGACCACGACGTTCGTCATGGGCGCCGTCGTGATGATCTGGGCCGCGATCGCGGTGGTGCTCGCCTTCTTCACCCTGCGTCGTCGCCGGGGTGCTGCGCTGGGCCTCATGGTCTCCGCCACCGTCAGTGCCGTGGTGTGCGTCCTGGGCACCTTCGCCTCGCTGGTGCTCGCGCTGCCCGCCTTCGCCTCCATCGTCACCGTCGCCGTCCTGCGCCGACCCGACGTCCGGGCGTGGCTCGCGGGGGACCGGGGCTGACCGGCGCCGAGCGGGCAGTTCCGTAGCGCTGCGGGGCGCCGACCGGGCAGTTCCGTCGCGCTGCAGGCCACCGACCGGGCGGTTTCGTAGCGCTGGATCGTGCCGACCGGGCGGTTCGGGCGCGCTGCGGGCCGCCGACCGGGCGGTTTCGTCGCGCTGGAAGGCGCCGACCGGGCGGCTCGGGCGCGCTGGGGTACGCCGCAGAGCGGGTTGGCGCGACGGCAGGTTGGCGCGATGTAGATCGACGTGCTTGGCCCGCCGCGCGTAGGCACCCGAGCCGTCGGGTGAGCTCCCGGCCCGGCGAGGATCCCCCATTGTGAGGATGTTGCTCGAACACCTGTTCGAGTAGCGTTGTCTTCAGGCGTCGGGACCGCTCGGAGGGCCGGCGACAAGGGGATCTGCGGGGGGCTGGGATGACGAGTGGGCACCTGGTCCAGGACGCCGTCGAGGCGATCTCAGCGGCGCTGGACAAGGTCGCC
>NZ_JBFUMD010000732.1:0-1164 GCF_054049555.1 Nocardioides sp. P5_C9_2 | reverse complement strand
GCCGAGGGCATCGTCCGGGCCGTGCTCGACGCCGTGGCCGACGCCATGCCCCGGGCGGCGCCCCTGGCCACCCGCCGCAGCCCGGCCCGGGCGGTCACGTCCGCCCCGGCGTCGCACCGGGTGGATCCCGACTTCACCCGCCGGCTCGAGGAGCGGGTCGCCCGCGCCCGGGCCCGCGGCACCGACGACCGACCCCAGCTGGTCAACCTCGCCCTGCGCGTCGAGGCCGACGAGGAGGAGCTGGTGGCGGGCGCCGTACGCCTCGTCCTGCAGGTCGTGGCCGCCGACAACGCCGCGCACGTGGCGGACGCCGCCCTGCTGTGGACCGAGTCCGACGAGCCCGGGAGCAGCCACGGGTTCGGCGACCGGGCCCGCACCCACGCCTCCATCGCCCTGCGTGCCGCGGCGGAGGCGTGGCCGGTGCTCGACCGGCTGCTCGCGCTGCGGGTGCCCGACCAGATCACCCTGGACAGCGACGAGCTGCTGAGCCTCCTCGACGGGGGCGCGCTGGCCCTCGACGCGATGGGGGTCCAGGTGCTGTGGCCGCGCTACCTCGACCGGGACGTGACCTCCCGGGTGGTGCTGTCCGGCCCCAGGACCACCCGGGAGGAGCCGCTCCAGACGGGACTCTTCGGCCCGGACGCGCTCTTCGGCTTCTCCTGGCAGCTGGCGCTGCACGGCGACGCGCTCACCGACGACGAGATGGACGAGCTGGCCACCGCCGCGACCCCGATCATCAAGATCCGCGACAACTGGACGATCGTGGACTCCGCCGTCCTCAAGCGGGCCCGCAAGCGGCTGATCAAGCGGGTCGCTCCCGCCGCCGCCCTGGCCGCGACCCTCACCGAGGTGGTGCAGGTCGAGGACGTCGAGCACCAGGCGGTCGTCGGCGCCTCGCTGCTCAAGGTCCGCGACCAGCTGCTCACCGCGGCCGTGCGGGACCCGATCGAGGTGCCGACCGGTCTGGCGGCCACGCTGCGCGACTACCAGCGCCACGGGTTCAGCTGGCTGGCCGAGCTCACCGGGCTCGGGCTCGGCGCCTGCCTGGCCGACGACATGGGGCTCGGCAAGACGATCACGCTGATCGCGCTGCACCTGCACCGGCACGAGCCCGGCGGGCCGGGAGGGCCGACGCTGGTGGTGTGCCCGGCGTCGCTGCTGGGC
>NZ_JBFUMD010000731.1:0-1176 GCF_054049555.1 Nocardioides sp. P5_C9_2 | reverse complement strand
TCACCAAGGAGAAGTCGGGCTCGATGCCGGTGGTGTCGCAGTCCATCATGAAGCCGATGGTGCCGGTCGGCGCGAGCACCGAGGCCTGCGCGTTGCGGAAGCCGTTCTTCTCGCCGGTGGCGATCACGTCGGCCCACGCCTGGGTGGCGAGCTTGAGCACGCGGCCGTCCTCGGTGTGCAGGACGCGCACCTGGTCGTTGGCCGCCTGGTGCTTGCGCATGACCCGCTTGTGGRCCTCCGCGTTGCGCTGGTAGCCGGCGTACGGGCCGACGATGCCGGCCAGCTCGGCCGAGCGCTTGTAGGACTGGCCGGTCATCAGCGACGTGATGGCGGCGGCCATCGAGCGGCCACCCTCGGAGTCGTAGCCGAGGCCCATCGCCATCAGCAGGGCGCCGAGGTTGGCGTAGCCGATGCCGAGCTGGCGGTAGTCGCGGGTGGTGTCGCCGATCGACTCGGTCGGGAAGTCCGCGAAGCAGATCGAGATGTCCATCGCGGTGATGATGAACTCGACGGCCTTGGCGAAGAGCGCGGCGTCGAAGGTGTCGTCGTCCTTGAGGAACTTGAGCAGGTTGAGCGACGCCAGGTTGCACGAGGAGTTGTCGAGCGACATGTACTCCGAGCACGGGTTGGACGCGGTGATCCGGCCGGTCTCGGGGTTGGTGTGCCAGTCGTTGATCGTGTCGTCGTACTGCAGGCCCGGGTCGGCGCACTCCCACGCGGCGACGCTGATCTTGCGGAACAGGTCGCGGGCGTCGACGGTCTCGATGACCTCGCCGGTGCCGCGGGCACGCAGGCCGAACTCGGTGCCCTCCTCGACGGCGCGCATGAACTCGTCGCTGACGCGGACGGAGTTGTTGGCGTTCTGGTACTGCACGGAGGTGATGTCGGCGCCGCCGAGGTCCATGTCGAAGCCGGCGTCGCGCAGGGCGCGGATCTTGTCCTCCTCGCGCGCCTTGGTCATCACGAACTCCTCGATGTCCGGGTGGTCGACGTCGAGGACGACCATCTTGGCCGCACGACGCGTGGCGCCGCCCGACTTGATGGTGCCCGCGGAGGCGTCGGCGCCGCGCATGAAGGAGACCGGACCGGACGCCGTACCACCGGAGGAGAGCAGCTCCTTGGAGGAGCGGATGCGGGAGAGGTTGAGGCCGGCGCCGGAGCCGCCCTTGAAGATGA
>NZ_JBFUMD010000730.1:0-1187 GCF_054049555.1 Nocardioides sp. P5_C9_2 | reverse complement strand
GGTGTGACCTGAACGGGCATCGTCCAAGGTCCTGATCGCGACGACCGGATGTGGCGCAACGCATCGCGCAGGGCCTCCGCGCTACTCCTTGTCGGGAATGATTTCTCGCGTGCGGTGTCGTCCGCCAGGACCCCGTGGGCCACGAGGTCCAGGACGTGACCTCGCGTGAGCGCACTTGCATCGGCAGGAGGAAGGGGCGGTCCAAAGACGTTCACGACCGCAGTAGTGAGTTCCGTCAAATCGGCGAAGCCGACCGCGGGGATTGCTTCGAGGATGACTGTGGACATCTCCGACAGCACGATCACTTGGTCGTCGACGTATACGGTGCAGCGGCCRTCCTTGGCCACGACCTCAGAAAGGTTGCCGCGTTGCACTCTCATGGCGCCACGCCAGTCCCCGACGGCGACAACAACTCCGTCGTCGGCACGCCGCATTCCATGGGCTCAGGCTACGTGCGCGTGCCGCCGAGGGTCTCCCGAATTTCTAACGATGGAGTCGTCAGTGATGGCAAGGGGCAGGACAACCGCAGTGCTCATCCCCCGCAATGCTGGACTGATCGATGACTGCCGAGCACCGGTGGCGCACGAGCACACGACCCACATGTCGGACCGGGTGTCCAGACTCTTCGGTGTGACCGCACTGGGGACACTCGACGGGACGCTGCTCGCCATAGAGGCGCGGTCTAGGAATGTGCACAATGACATTGGGCACGATGGCCACGTAGCAGTCCGAGCCAATGGCGAAATATCCTCAAGTTGGGGTATCACCCAATACGGTGTGAGCCGCGCGAGCTCACGAGGTCGAGCAGGAGTTGTTCGTAGCCATCGGTGACGTCGTCCCATCGGTATGCCCGTTCGGCGTGCACTTTGCCGGCCGCACCGCGCTTTATGGCCGAGTCCGGATCCCTCTCATCAGCGGTCATGGCCGCCCCAGCGGAACGCGGGTCATCGAAGAACAACGCGTTCCCATCGGTGACCTCGCGGTTGAAGTTCACGTCGTATGCTGTCACTGGAGCGCCGCACCCGAGAGCCCTCAGAAGGGACGGATTGGTGCCGCCTACGGAGTGCCCGTGGAGATAGCTCAGGCTGTTGGCGTACAGTTGGTTCAAGACGTCTTGGTCCCACACTGCGCCTAGGAGGCGGACGTCGCCCTGCTCGGCGAGCGCGCGGACACGATCCATATAGTCG
>NZ_JBFUMD010000729.1:0-1194 GCF_054049555.1 Nocardioides sp. P5_C9_2 | reverse complement strand
ACCAGGCCGATCGCCATCCAGATGAAGAAGCGCACCCAGGTCTCGCCGATCAGGTTGAGCATCAGGTAGCCGCACAGCAGCACGGACAGCGTCGCGACGAGGTGCACGGCCGGGGTGCGGAAGGCGCGCGGGAGGTCCGGGCGGGTGCGACGCAGCACGAGCACGCCGACCGACACGAGCATGAAGGCGAAGAGCGTCCCGATGCTCACCAGGTCGCCCAGGGTCGCGAAGTCCACGAAGCCGGACAGCAGCGCGACGCCGACGCCGGTGATGGCGGTCATGACGTAGGGCGTGCCGTAGGTCGGGTGCACCTTGGCGAGCGCCGGCGGCAGCAGCCCGTCGCGGGCCATCGCGAAGGCCACCCGTGTCTGGCCCAGCATCAGGATCAGCACGACGACGGTCAGGCCGATCGTGGCGCCGACGGCGATGATGTTGCCGATCCACTCCACGCCGGCCTTGTCGAAGGCGGTCGCGAGGGGCGCCGGGTCGTTGGGATCGATGTCGCGGTAGTCCTGCATGCCGGTGATGACCAGGCACACGGCGATGTACAGGACCGTGACGATGGCCAGCGAGCCCAGGATGCCGATCGGGACGTTCTTCTGGGGGTTGCGGGTCTCCTCCGCGGTGGTGGCCACGACGTCGAAGCCGATGAAGGCGAAGAACACGATGGCCGCACCCGCGATGACGCCGGCGACACCGAAGACCGCCGGCTCGAGGCCGAAGATGCTGCTGATCAGCGGGGTCTTCCAGAAGCCGCCCTCGGCGCCGCTCGTCGGCTCGCTCGGCGGGATGAACGGGGTGTAGTTGGCTGTGTTGATGTAGGTGATGCCCACGACGATGACCAGTGCGACCACCGCCAGCTTGATGGCCACGACGACCTGGTTGACCCGGCTGGACAGCCGCACACCGCCGATGAGCACGCCGGCCACCAGCAGCGCGATGAGCATCGCCGGCAGGTCCACCAGCCCGTCCGCCGCCGAGCCGATGGACGCGGGGACCTCGAAGGGGGTGCCGTCCAGCACGTTCTGGAGGTAGCCCGAGAAGCCCACCGAGAGCGCCGAGGCGCCGACGGTGAACTCCAGCACCAGGTCCCAGCCGATGATCCAGGCGACGAGCTCGCCGAACGTCGCGTAGCTGAAGGTGTACGCGCTGCCCGCCACCGGCACCGTGGAGGCGAACTCGGCGTAGCAGAGC
>NZ_JBFUMD010000728.1:0-1204 GCF_054049555.1 Nocardioides sp. P5_C9_2 | reverse complement strand
GGACAGGGCAGGGGCGGGCGCGAGGGCGCGCTTCCATGCGTCGAGGTCGGCGCGGGCTGTGTCGGCGACGCTTTGGTATGTCTCGTTGGAACCGGTGCTCGTCATGTAGGTGACGAGGGCGGCGGGCACGTTGTTGGCGGTAAGGGTGAGGATCTCCTCGACCACGTTGAACGAGGCGTTCGCGGCCTCGAAGTCGGTCTCGCGACCCGCCCAGTGCGCGCCGAGGTTGTCTCCGCGCGTCGATGCGAGGTTCTCGAACGCCTTGCTCGTCTCGCCCCAAGTGATGGCATCGGAAAGGTGACTGATGCCAGTCTTCACATCGGTGGCGGTGGTGAGYAGTCCGGCAACTAGGCGCTTGTCYGTGCGGTAGTTGCCGGACAGCTTCTTCAGGCCCTTGTGCAGGTTGGTGAAGCGGTCCTGCAGTTCGGCCAGGGGCGCCTTGAGCGCATCTGCGGTGAACACAGATAGGGCTGTGGTTTCGGCGTCCTTCAGCGCGTCGGTCTGCGCGCGCAGTGCAGTCGCAGCGGCACGCGCCTCGGCTAGCCCGGTTGGGGTGAACCAGCGTCGGTCAGGGCGGTTGTTCTGGCTGCACAGGTCGATCAGGCGGGTCAGCCGGTCGACGTCGGCAAACGTCGAGATCGGCGGGAGGCCCAGGCCGACTGCCAGGGACGACAACGACCCGAGCCGCTCGCCCAGCATGCGCGAGTCTGTTTCGAACCGGTCGGCGGTCGAGGTCAGGTCCGCAGCCGAGACCGGGTGCAGATCGATGGGGGACGGGGAAGCCGCCACCGTTTCCGGAGAGGCAGCAACCGACGCTGCGTCGGGCAACGCAGTCCAGGGAACTCCGGCCACCTCGATGACGTCTGCTTCCGCAGCCTTCAGTTGCGCGATCTGACGGCCAAGGTTGTCGCGTGCGGACACCAGCGGCTGGCTGCTCTCAGCAGTGAGCCACTGCTCCATCACCCCGAGCGGGTGAGGCGTGTGCTGATGCGCGACGAGCGCGATCAACTGCGGCGTATCGGAAGGCTGGGTCAACCCAAACGCTTCAGCCAGGTCGGCGTTCAAACCGACCGTGCCCTGCAACTCCTCTAGCGCCGATTCGGCCTGATAGAGCCGCACCTCCAGCGACTGCTCCTCGGTGACCTCTCGCCACAGGAAAGACTGACCTTGCGATGCTGGTCGCCACGCACGCACCAGTTTCGCC
>NZ_JBFUMD010000727.1:0-1205 GCF_054049555.1 Nocardioides sp. P5_C9_2 | reverse complement strand
GCCGTGGTCTCCGAGGAGAGGGTCGCGCCCATGAAGGTGCCGTGCGTCCAGTCGCGGGCCTCGGTCACCAGCGGGATGGTCGTCTTGCGGCGACCACCGAAGAGGATGGCGTCGATCGGCACACCGCGCGGGTCGTCGTACTCCGGCGCCAGCATGTCGCACTGCTTGATGGGCGTGCAGTAGCGGCTGTTGGGGTGGCTGGAGAGCTCCTCGGACTCGGGGGTCCAGGGCTCGCCCTTCCAGGAGGTGGCCTTCGCGGGGGTGTTCCCCAGACCCTCCCACCAGACGTCGCCGTCCTCGGTGAGCGCGACGTTGGTGAACACCGAGTTGCCCTTGTTGATGGTGGCCATCGCGTTGGGGTTGGTGTGCTCGTTGGTGCCGGGCGCGACGCCGAAGAAGCCGAACTCCGGGTTGACGGCCCACAGGCGACCGTCGTCGCCGATGCGCATCCACGCGATGTCGTCGCCGATGGCCTCGACCTTCCAGCCCGGGATGGTCGGCTTGAGCATGGCGAGGTTGGTCTTGCCGCAGGCACTCGGGAAGGCGGCCGCGACGTACTTGGTGACGCCGTGCGGCGAGGTGAGCTTGAGGATGAGCATGTGCTCGGCCATCCAGCCCTCGTCGCGCGCGATGACGCTGGCGATGCGCAGGGCGTAGCACTTCTTGCCCAGCAGCGCGTTGCCGCCGTACCCGGAACCGAAGCTCCAGATCATCCGCTCCTCGGGGAACTGGACGATGTACTTGGTGTCGTTGCAGGGCCACGAGACGTCGGCCTGGCCCTCGGCCAGCGGCATGCCCACGGAGTGCAGCGCGGGCACCCACTTGACGTCCGCACCGATCTCCTCGACCTTGCGCAGCACCTCGGTGCCCATCCGGGCCATGACGCGCATCGAGACGGTGACGTACGCCGAGTCGGTGATCTCGACGCCGAACATCGGGTGCTCGGCCTCGAGGTGGCCCATGACGAACGGGATGACGTACATGGTGCGGCCCTTCATGCAGCCGGCGTACAGCCCGCGCATGAGGTCCTTCATCTCGTTCGGGTCCATCCAGTTGTTGGTGGGCCCGCAGTCCTTCTCGTCCACCGAGCAGATGTAGGTGCGGTCCTCGACGCGCGCCACGTCGGTGGGGTCGGAGGCGGCGTGGAACGAGTTGGCCTTGATCTCGGGGTTGAGGCGGGTGAACGTGCCGGTGGCCTCGAGGGC
>NZ_JBFUMD010000726.1:0-1219 GCF_054049555.1 Nocardioides sp. P5_C9_2 | reverse complement strand
GCCCTCACCCTGCCCCGGGGGCCCGCCCGGCTGGTGCTGGCCGGTGCGGACACGGCCGGCGTGGCGACCTACACGCTGCGCGACCAGCGCGGTCGGCAGGTCGCGCGCGAACGCGTCGCCGTCGGGCCCGGTGTCTCGCCCCGCATCAAGCTGACGACCGGAGCCACGCAGCTCGACCTGGTCGTCGAGCGCACCACCGTGGTGGCGGCCGTCGAGGTCGGTCCGCCCGGCCTGGCCGTGCTGCCGCTGACCGACCTGCGGTTGCGGGGACTCGTCGCCGACGTGCGGCCCGCCCTCCGCTGACGGCCTGCGCTGACGACCCGCGCTGACGACCCGCGCTGACGGGCCCGGTCAGTCGCCCGGCTGCGGGTCGCCGTACCGCGGGTCGACGTCCTCCGGAGGCAGCCCGAGCAGCTCGGCGACCTGCTCGACGATGATCGTCAGCACCATCGCCTCGAGGTCGTCGCGGCCCTCGCACCGGTGCTCGATGGGGCGCCGGAACACCACCAGCCGGGTCGCGTCGCCGCCCGTGCCCCGCACCAGGGACGACAGCGGCACGGTGGCGTCGCCCCAGTCGTCAGGCAGCATCGGGGCGTCCTCGACGGCGTACTCGACGAGCCCGAGGCGCTCCTGCCACCGGGCGTCCACCTCGGTGACGATGTCGAGCACCAGGTCGTCGAAGCGCTCGCGCGCCGTGCGTCCCGCCGGCCGGCCGAGCCGGGCGGGCATCACACCGGGTCCGCGCATCCCGCGGCCGCGCCGGTCGCGCGTCACACGCCGTCGGGGGAGCACCTCGTCCATGCCGCGAGCCTAATCATGACTCGCCCCGGTGGCGGGTAGCGTCTGGCCGGTGAGCCTCACCCGTCGTTGTTCCCGCACTGCCTGCGGTCGCACTGCGGTCAACACCCTCACCTACGTGTACGCCGACCAGACCGCCGTGCTGGGCCCGCTCGCGACCTACGCCGAGCCCCACGCCTACGACCTGTGCGACCTGCACAGCGAGCGGCTCTCGGCCCCGCGTGGCTGGGAGGTGCTGCGGCTGGCCCCGGACCCGTCCACCCAGGGCCCGTCCTCCGACGACCTGCTCGCCCTCGCCGACGCGGTCCGCGAGGCGGCCCGGCCCGTCGAGCGCCCGGCCCCGCCGCGTCCGGTCGACCACGGCGGCGACGACCCGCGGCGTGGCACCAAGCGCGGCCACCTGCGCGTCCTGACCAAGGCC
>NZ_JBFUMD010000725.1:0-1221 GCF_054049555.1 Nocardioides sp. P5_C9_2 | reverse complement strand
CGGGTGGACCGGGTCGTCCCCGGCCGGCGTCGGCGGCGGCGCGAGCCCTGAGCGGGGCACGCCGACCTGCTCAGCGCGTCAGGGCCGGTCCGGCAGCGATGCGCAGCGGGCCCGAGGCGGTCGAGGGATCGACGCGCTCACCGCCCTGCCGCACCTCGACGACMTCCTGCTCGTGCAGCTCGCGGGCCACGTCGCGTGCCACGTCCATGACCTCGCGCCAGCCCTCGCCCCCCACGACACGAGCGGCATCGCTGGGGCAGATGGTGCTCGTCTCCCGGTGTCGCAGGAGCGCCCGCATGGTGGCCGCCAGCCGGTCGCGGCGGCCCTGCTCGGTGGGCTCCTCCCACCAGGGCTCGCCGCGCTCGCCGAGCGCGACCTTCGCGTCCTGCACGTAGGGGCGGACCTCGTCGCCACGGGTGCTCACCAGGCGACGCGCCCTCATCAGCTCCTTGACCAGCTCGGCGCGCAGCGGCTCGGGGATCGAGGTGTCCGTGGCACGCCACCGTCGCCCGTCGACGACGATGTGGTGGCCGTCGGGGGTGCGTTCGACGTCGTCACGGCTCATGCGGCCACCCTAGGCAGGCGGGCGCCGGGACCGCACCCGAGATGGACCGTGCCGGCGGGGAATCTCGGGGGAGGGACTCCCCACCGACGCGGCAGCACGAAACTACTCCGCTCGTGGGCACCTGTCTGCTCGCACCGTCCATGGGTTCGCCAAAACTGGTGAGCCGGCGTCCGGGGGGGTCTGGTCCGGGGCTGGTCGGGTGACTGCTCCGGGGGGCGAACTCACCCGCGACGGGTGAGGCCCCACCGGCCCGAGGGCACGTAGGTTCGCGTCGTGCTCATCATCGCCGTCCTCGCGTTCGGGTTCCTCGTCGGAGGGCTCGCCCAGATGCTGCTGGGGCGCTCCATGCGTGAGGTCAACTGGCCCCGGGCCCTCGGCCTGGGGCTGCTCGGCTCGCTGGTGGGCGGGACCGTGCTGAGCCTCCTCTTCGGCGAGGGCTTCGACCTCCAGCCGGCCGGGATCATCGGCTCGGTCCTCGGTGCCGTGGCGCTCACCGCCGTCGTGGAGCGGGGCGCGCGCACCTCACGGTGAGCGCCAGATCAGACGAGTCGTCGCCGCACCACCCGCCGCCGCAGGGTGGGTGAGGCCACCACCTCCTAGCCGGCCTCGAGGAACACCTGCACCAGCCCGACCGACGCCTCGTCCCAGATCACGGT
>NZ_JBFUMD010000724.1:0-1226 GCF_054049555.1 Nocardioides sp. P5_C9_2 | reverse complement strand
GTCCACGGACGACACCGGCGAGCAGGGCGAGGGCACCTCGCGCCGCCGCCGTCGCCGCCGCCGTGCCGGTGAGGAGGGCGGGTCCGACGACGACGAGCCGAACACCGTCACCAAGGTGCGCAGCCGCCGCGCCGCCGAGGACCAGATCACGTCACTGGCGGGCTCGACCCGTCTCGAGGCCAAGAAGCAGCGCCGCCGCGAGGGCCGGGAGGCCGGTCGGCGACGCGCGCCCATCGTCAGCGAGGCCGAGTTCCTGGCCCGCCGTGAGGCCGTCGACCGGGTGATGGTGATCCGCCAGCGCGAGGAGCTCACCCAGATCGGGGTCCTCGAGGACAAGGTGCTCGTCGAGCACTACGTCGCCCGCGAGTCGCAGACCTCGCTCATCGGCAACGTCTACCTCGGCCGTGTGCAGAACGTCCTGCCCTCCATGGAGGCCGCGTTCATCGACATCGGCCGGGGCCGCAACGCCGTGCTGTACGCCGGCGAGGTCAACTGGGCCGCGCTCGGCCACAAGGAGGGACAGCCGCGCAAGATCGAGGCGGTGCTCTCCAGCGGCCAGCCGATCCTGGTGCAGGTCACCAAGGACCCGATCGGTCACAAGGGCGCCCGCCTGACCAGCCAGGTCAGCCTGGCCGGACGCTTCCTCGTCTACGTGCCCGACGGCACCACGAGCGGCATCTCGCGCAAGCTCCCCGACACCGAGCGCAACCGGCTCAAGTCCCTCCTCAAGGAGATCGTCCCGGACTCCGCCGGCGTCATCGTGCGGACCGCGGCCGAGGGTGCCAGCGAGGAGGAGCTGACCCGCGACGTCGAGCGCCTCAAGGCCCGCTGGGAGGACATCGAGGGCAAGGCACGCGGCAACGCCCCCGCCCTGCTCTACGGCGAGCCCGACCTCACCCTCAAGGTCGTCCGCGACCTGTTCACCGAGGACTTCAACAAGCTCGTCATCCAGGGTGACGACGCGTGGGAGACCGTCCAGGGGTACGTCGAGCACGTCGCCCCCGACCTGGTCGACCGCGTCGAGAGGTTCGAGGCCCCCGAGGGCGCCTCGGCCAAGAAGGCCGACATCTTCGCGGTGCACCGCATCGACGAGCAGATCGCCAAGGGCCTGGACCGCAAGGTCTGGCTGCCCTCGGGCGGCTCGCTGGTCATCGACCGCACCGAGGCGATGACGGTGGTCGACGTCAACACCGGCAAGTTCACCGGCTCGGGGGGCAACCTCGAGG
>NZ_JBFUMD010000723.1:0-1231 GCF_054049555.1 Nocardioides sp. P5_C9_2 | reverse complement strand
AGCCCGAGCAGGTCGAGGCGATCGTCGCCTACATCGGCGAGCACGGCCACGTCATCGACGCCCCGGGCCTCAAGACCGAGCACTACGAGATCTTCGACACCGCGATGGGTGCCCGCTCGCTCAAGCCGATGGGCCACGTGCGGATGATGGCGGCGGCCCAGCCGTTCCTGTCCGGTGCGATCTCCAAGACGGTCAACCTCCCCGAGAACGCCACGGTGGARGAGATCGAGGACGTCTACATGCAGTCCTGGAAGCTCGGCCTCAAGGCGACGGCCATTTATAGAGACAACTGCAAGGTCGGCCAGCCGCTCTCCGACGGTGGCGGCAAGGCCAAGAAGGACGCGGCCGACGCCAAGGACGCTGCGGACGCCGCCGCGACCAAGGTCGTGGAGAAGGTCGTCTACGCCCCGACCCGCAAGCGCCTGCCCAAGTCGCGCGTCTCGCGTACGACGTCCTTCACGGTCGGTGGCGCCGAGGGATACATGACCTCGGGCGCCCACGACGACGGCCAGCTGGGCGAGGTCTTCCTCAAGCTCGGCAAGCAGGGCTCGACCCTCGCCGGCGTCATGGACGCGTTCTCGATCGCCGTCTCGATCGGCCTGCAGTACGGCGTCCCGCTGGAGACCTACGTCTCGAAGTTCACCAACCTGCGCTTCGAGCCCGCCGGCCTCACCGACGACCCGGACGTCCGGATGGCGCAGTCCCTCATGGACTACGTCTGGCGCCGCCTGGCCCTGGACTACCTGTCCTTCGAGGAGCGCTCCGCCCTCGGCATCTACTCCGCCGACGAGCGCCAGCGCCACCTCGAGACCGGCTCCTACGAGCCGATCGTCGAGGAGACCGGCTCCGCCGCCGAGCTCGTCGAGGACCACCCGGTCGTCGCCGAGGTCGTGGACGCGGAGGCGGTCGTCGAGGCTGCGGCCAAGCCGGCCCCCGCGGAGGCCAAGACCACGGCCGAGCTCTTCGAGAAGCTCACCGGCACCGCCGTCGACTCACCGCTGTGCATGACCTGCGGTACGAAGATGCGGCCGGCTGGCTCGTGCTACGTCTGCGAGGGCTGCGGGAGCACCAGCGGCTGCAGCTAGCCAGCATTGCTTCACGAACGGCCCCGGCACCAGCAGGTGTCGGGGCCGTCCTATTGTCGGTGCTCGGTGTTACACAAAGGACTAGCAGCCGCGCCTGGGGTCGGGAAAGCGATGCCCGAACATGACCGATCCGTCAACTCCCAAGC
>NZ_JBFUMD010000722.1:0-1237 GCF_054049555.1 Nocardioides sp. P5_C9_2 | reverse complement strand
AGCCTAGTGTGTGGGTGGCACCCATCGGTCGGCTGCGCGAGAGTGACTAGCATCTCAGCGAGCCCGGCGCGGACCGTCGGGCCGGACAAGGAGTGGTCGATGGACAAGGTCGTCGAGAGCGCCGCGGCAGCGGTTGCGGACATCCCGGACGGCGCCACGTTGTCGGTCGGCGGGTTCGGGTTGTGCGGGATCCCGTCGGTGCTGATCGAGGCGCTGCTGGAGGCCGGCACCACGGACCTGGAGGCGGTGTCCAACAACTGCGGCGTCGACGACTGGGGCCTGGGCCGGCTGCTGGTGGACCGGCGGCTGCGACGGATGGTGGCGTCGTACGTCGGGGAGAACAAGGAGTTCGCCCGCCAGTACCTCTCCGGCGAGCTCGAGGTCGAGCTGACCCCGCAGGGCACCCTGGCCGAGCGGATGCGGGCCGGTGGCTCGGGCATCCCGGCGTTCTTCACCGCGACCGGTGTCGGCACCCAGGTCGCCGAGGGCGGCCTGCCGTGGCGGTACGACGCCGACGGCAACGTGGTCGTCGCCTCCCCGGCCAAGCAGACGCAGGTCTTCGAGACCCCGGAGGGCGCGAAGGAGTACGTCCTGGAGCACGCGATCGTCGCCGACTTCGGTCTGGTGCGGGCCTGGAAGGGCGACCGGCACGGCAACCTGGTCTTCCGGGACTCGGCGCGCAACTTCAACCCGCTGGCCGCGATGTGCGGGCGGGTCACGATCGCGGAGGTCGAGGAGCTGGTCGAGCCGGGCGAGCTGGACCCGAACGACGTCCACACCCCCGGCGTCTACGTGCAGCGCGTGGTCGCGCTCACGCCCGAGCAGGCCGCGGACAAGCGGATCGAGAAGCGCACCGTGCAACCGGCCCAGAGCGCCGTACAAGAAGAGAACGTGGGTGGCTGAGATGGCTGAACGCACTGGTTGGACCCGCGAGGAGATGGCGGCGCGTGCCGCGAGCGAGTTGGTCGACGGCTCCTACGTCAACCTCGGCATCGGGCTGCCGACGCTGGTGCCCAACTACGTCGGCGACGACGTGGAGCTGGTGCTGCAGTCGGAGAACGGCATCCTCGGGGTGGGGCCCTACCCCACCGAGGACGCCGTCGACGCCGACCTGATCAACGCGGGCAAGGAGACGGTGACGCTGCGGCGAGGGGCGTCGTTCTTCGACTCGGCGACGTCGTTCGGGATGATCCGCGGCGGCAAGATCGACGCCGCGATCCTGGGCGCGATGCAGGTC
>NZ_JBFUMD010000721.1:0-1245 GCF_054049555.1 Nocardioides sp. P5_C9_2 | reverse complement strand
GGGCAGGTCAACGCGCTCAGGTCGCGTGCAGCGGCCGCCGACGACGAGATCGGTCGCCTGGAGGCGGCCCGTGAGGAAGCCGTCGCCCGGGCCGACCGCGCCCAGCGCGACTTCACGTCCCTCGAGACCCGGGTGGCCGGCCTCGACGCCGGTGAGGAGGGGCTCGACGCCGAGCACGAGGCGGCGGTCGAGGCACTCGACGACATCGACGAGCGGCTGGCCCGGGCCCGCGACGAGGCCCAGCAGGCGGACCGCGACCGGGCCGGCCTCGTCGCCCGGCGCGATGCGCTCGAGATCGGCCTCAACCGCAAGGACGGGGCCGGGGCCCTGCTCGCCGCCACCGACAAGGTCTCCGGGCTCCTCGGCTCCGTGGCTGCCGTGCTGTCCGTCAGGGCCGGCCACGAGGCGGCCGTCGCCGCCGCCCTCGGCTCGGCCGCGGACGCGGTCGTGGTCACCGGCGCCGAGGCGGCCGTCGACGCCATCGCCCACCTCAAGCACGACGACCTCGGGCGGGCCGGGCTGCTGCTCGGAGGAGCTCCGGCCCAGACCCGCGACTGGCCCGCCCTCCCCGACGGGGCGACGTACGCCATCGACGTGGTCGAGGCCCCCGACGACCTCTCCGGGGCGCTCACCCGGCTGCTGCGGCAGGTGGTCGTGGTCGAGGACCTCGCCACCGCCCGGGCGCTGGTCGCCGACCTGCCCGAGGTCACCGCCGTCACCCTCGACGGCGACCTGATGGGTGCCCACTACGCCGCCGGCGGCTCCTCCAGCCAGCCCAGCCTGCTGGAGGTCCAGGCCGCCGTCGACGAGGCCACCCTGGCGCTGGGAGAGGCCACCGCGAGCACCGAGCGGCTGGGGTTCGTCATCTCCGGGCTGGAGGCCGAGCGCCACGACGCGCTCAAGCGGGCGGACGTCGCCCTGGCCAAGCTGCACGAGTCCGACGCCACGCTGGCGGCGGTCGCCGAGGAGCTGGGGCAGTACGGCTCCCTGGCCCGTGCGGCACGCGGCGAGGCCGAGCGTCTCGAACGGTCCATCGCCACGGCCCGCGAGGCCCGCGAGAAGGACCTGGCGGGGCTCAGCGACCTCGAGACCCGGCTGTCCACCGCCGAGGACGCTCCGGACGAGGAGCCGGACGCCACCGAGCGCGAGCGCCTCGTCGAGGCCGCCCGCGCCGCGCGGCAGGGGGAGATGGACGCCCGGCTCGCGCTCCGTACCGCCGAGGAGCGGGCCCGGGCCCTCCACGGC
>NZ_JBFUMD010000720.1:0-1248 GCF_054049555.1 Nocardioides sp. P5_C9_2 | reverse complement strand
GTGATGGAGAGCGCGCGGGCGACGCCCGGGCCGGCCTGCTCGCGGCGGGCGAGCAGGGTCTGCGACTCCGGCAGCATGCCGCGACGCTTGATGTCCTCGGTGAAGGAGGTCAGCTGGCCGGCGCGGTGGCGGGGCTGGGCGACGAAGGTGCCGCGACCGGGGACCCGCTCCAGCAGGCCCTCCCCGACCAGCGCGTCGAGCGCCTGGCGGACCGTCATCCGGGCGACACCGAACTGGGCGACCAGCTCGCGCTCCGAGGGCGCGGCCGCTCCGGGCTCGGCGGTGGCGAGGAGGTCCCGGACGTACTCGCGCACCTGCACGTGCTTGAGGCTGCGCTCGGCAGGCCTGACGTCCACGGTGTCCACGGGCCCAAGGGTAGTCCCGCCGGAGGGTCGGGGTGAGGTTTTCCCCAACGGGATGGTAAAGGTCAGTCGGTGCTGATCGCCTCGAGCACGTCCAGGCGAGCCGCGCGGCGGGCCGGGAGCACCGCCGCGAGCACCCCGATCACGAGTGAGGCGACGAGGAACATCGCGAGCTGCCCGACGGGCACGTCGATCACCTCGAGCCCCTGGTCGCGCAGCGCGTGCATCAGCGCCACCCCGAACCCGATGCCCATCACCACGCCCAGCACGGCCCCGAGCACGGCGATCACCACCGACTCCAGGGTCACCATCCGGCGCAGCTGGGCGCGGCTCACCCCGATGGCCCGCAGCAGGCCGACCTCGCGCGTCCGCTCGATGATCGACAGCGCGAGGGTGTTGACGATCCCGAGCACGGCGATGAGCAGGGCCAGGCCCAGCAGCGCGAAGATCATCAGGACCAGCTGGTCGATCGGTCCCCGCTGCTCGGCGGCGAACGCCTGCTGGTCCTTGACCGTCACGATGGGCTGGTCGGCGACCACCCCCTCCAGCTCGGCCTGCACGGCGCCGGAGCCGTCGGTGTCGATGATGAGGAAGTTGTCGGCGTCGCGGTAGCCGGCCTCGATCAGCGTGCGCGGCGTGGTGACGGCCGGGAAGATCAGGATCGGGTTCTCGGCGTAGACGCCGACCACCTCCAGCTGCCGGGGTCCGTCGGCGAGGTCGACGTCGTAGGTGTCCCCCACCGACAGGGACCTCTCGTCGGCGTACTCCTCGTCCAGGATGACCGTCCCGTCGCGGAGGTCGGAGGCGGAGCCGGCGACCATGGTGAGGTCGATGCCCTGCCGGAAGGCGGCCGGGTCGAGGGCCGCGATGCCCTCCGAGTCGGGGC
>NZ_JBFUMD010000719.1:0-1254 GCF_054049555.1 Nocardioides sp. P5_C9_2 | reverse complement strand
GGGGTAGTCCTTGAGGTGACCCTCCAGCCACTGCACCGACTCGGCGTCGAGGTGGTTGGTGGGCTCGTCGAGCAGCAGCAGGTCGGGCTGCTGCAGCAGCAGCTTGCACAGGGCGACGCGTCGGCGCTCACCACCGGAGAGGGTGTCGACGAGGGCCTCGGGCGGCGGGCAGCGCAGGGCGTCCATGGCCTGGTCGAGACGGCTGTCGAGGTCCCACGCGCTGGCGTGGTCGAGATCGGTCTGGAGGTCGCCCATCTCGGCCAGCAGGGTGTCGAAGTCCGCGTCGGGATCGGCCATCATCTCGGAGATCTCGTTGTAGCGGTCGAGCTTGCCCTTGATCTCGTGGACGGCCTCCTCGACGTTCTCCAGGACGGTCTTGCCCTCGCTCAGCGGGGGCTCCTGCTGGAGCATCCCGACCGTCGCGCCGGGGTCGATGATCGCGTCGCCGTTGTTGGCCTTGTCGAGTCCGGCCATGATCTTGAAGAGCGACGACTTGCCCGTGCCGTTGGGGCCGACGACCCCGATCTTGGCGCCGTGCAGGAACGAGAGGGTGACGTTGTCGAGGACGACCTTGTCACCGTGGGCCTTGCGCACATTGCGCAAGGTGAAGACGTATTCAGCCATGCGCCTGAGACTACGGGGCGCGACACCCCGCTGGACAACCGAGGACGCCGGGCYGCCCGGGACGCGGGTGGGGACCGCCCGGGCGGCACCGGCCGCGGGTCAGGCGGCCTCGGCGGTCGTGCCCTCCCCGGCGACCCCCACGTCGTCGCCCGCGTCGTCGCCCGCGTCGTCCGCCCCATCGGACGCCGACGTCCCACCGGACGTCGGCGCCGAGGCCGGGTCCCACGGGTCGCTGCCCGCGACGCGGTCGTCCTGGACGGTCGCCTTGGTGTAGAGCGAGGTGCCTCGGGCCAGGTCGTGGCCCACGGACGTCGCGGTCACCACCAGCTGCGTGCCCGACGTGCCGTCCTCACGGATCCACACGTCGGCCTCGAGCCGCCCGGTGATGAGCACCGGGTCGCCGACGCGCAGCGACTCCTTGACGTGACCGGCCAGCCGTCGCCACGCCTTGACCTTGAACCACGTCGTGTCCCCGTCGCCCCACTGGCCGTCCTTGAGCCGCCGCGGCGTGCTGGCCACGCGGAAGGTGGCGAGCGCCTGGCCACCGGCGTCCAGGAGCTGCACCTCGCTGCCGACCCGGCCGTTCAGGGTCACGTAGGTCTCGTTCATCTCATGCCTCCTCGGGTGGGG
>NZ_JBFUMD010000718.1:0-1261 GCF_054049555.1 Nocardioides sp. P5_C9_2 | reverse complement strand
GTGCTGAAGCCATCCCTCTGCTCGCCAACTGTAACGACTCCTGGCACGGCGACGCCCAGTTCAACCTCGCCATCCGCACAGCAATCTGCCCGTCATCCCGCGCCATCCTCGACGACCGAGCCCAAAGCACCCCCGAGTCACAGCGCGGCTACCGCTCCTCTCCCGACCGACACCTCTCCGGCCTCCTCTACGCCGCCTCCGACTACTCAAAGTGGCGCCACTACGCCCTCCAACGCACCCTCGCCCGCCTGCGCGTCCCGCCCGCGTCTATCCGATACGACCTCAACCGGATCCTCGCCACCACCCCCATCGCACCCCACATCACGCTCCAAGCCTGCGCCGGATGGGCCGATGAAGCCGCCAGCGAAGTCAAGAGCATCGCGTCTCTCGCCTACCACCGCGCGCTCCTCCATCAACACCAGACCGGCGCCATCAACATCGACCAGTGGAACGACGCCGCCGCTTACCTCGCAGAAGTAGCCGCCAGCTACGGCCACGATCACGAGGAGAGACGCCGCGCAGGCTGGGTCGGCATGTGCGTCACCCGAACATGGCAACAGATTGTCGGCGTCGCCGAACCCAACACAGGCGAACCGATCACCGTGTCCCTCCAAGGAACATTGACCGGACCCGACACTGTCCTACTCCACGAACTCGGGACCAACTGGGAAGCCTTCCGCCACACCTTTGGCGATGACCTCTTCAACCACATCAAAGGCACGGAGTTCGACACCGCACCGGCAGCAATCTGGGACGCTCTCGCAATCGTGGCTCGACACTTCCCCGCCATCGACGACGAACTACGTCACCAGGTCGGCGACGACCCAACTCTCCTCGCTAAAGACTCCGTCCTGCACTGGTTCATGACCGACCCCACTCGCACTCGCCAAGAAGCCACCGAAGCAGTCGCCACCAACATCCGCACCACGACCAACCTTCGCGACCTGGCCGTCCAGATCGCCCAAGACCCCCAGCACTACAACCTCGACGAACGGACGCTGCTCGAGCTCGTCGCATCCCGGTTCGCGACCGAACCCGCTGAAGGAGGGTTCGGTAACGCACTGCTTGAAACCATCGCAGTCCTCCAGCCCGCTCACCCAGCGGTGCAAGAACTGTGGGCCGAACAGGAACCAGACATCAAGGCCGCACGCAACCGACTAGCCGGCCCGACGGCCGCACCAGCGACCAACACGTGCCCCAGCCCCAGTGACACCGACTCCGACACCGAGACGCAAAGCCGCCGCCGGCGGATCCACCCCCA
>NZ_JBFUMD010000717.1:0-1262 GCF_054049555.1 Nocardioides sp. P5_C9_2 | reverse complement strand
GCTACTGGTTCATCGCGGGCAATCAGCAGTTGTTCAACCTCGCACGTCGCGCCGACGTGCTCTCCAACGACGCTGACATCCATGGACAGCGCCAGGGCTACAAGGGGATCAACATCCCCGCTCCGCCGCATGAGGGGCGCACCACCATCGGTGGATTCCTGGAGATGGACCCGCCGCGTCAACAGCATTACCGCAAGGCGCTGAACGCCTACCTGTCGCCGGCCGCCGTGGCGCGGTGGCAGCCCATCGTGGACGAGATCACGCGGGCGTGCATCGATGACGTGATCGAGACCGGACAGATCGATTTCGTCGAGGACCTGGCCAACCTGGTCCCGGCCGTCATGACGATGGGYCTSCTSGGCGTTCCGCTCGACGAGTACCTGCCGTACGTCGAACCGWCSCACKCSAGCATCTACACCTCGCCCGACGACCCCGAGATCGAGCGGGTCCGGGAGACCCAGGTCGCCATGGGCATGGAGATGTTCAAGTCCCTTGCGGCGATCCGGGGGAATGAGAACCCGGGCCTCATCGACGCGCTCGTCAAGGTCGACCTCGGCGCCGAGGCGGCGCCCGACGACCTGGAGCTGATCGGCGTGATCGCTCTGCTGATCGGCGGGGGCTTCGACACCACCACGGCGTTGACCGCGCACTCCCTGGAGTGGCTCTCGGAGCACCCCGGGCAGAARGCGTGGCTGAAGGAGGAGTTCTCCGACCGGATCGACGCCGCGACGGAGGAGTTCCTGCGGTTCTACACGCCGGCTCAGGGTGACGGTCGGACGATCTCGGCTGATGTCGAGATCGACGGGGTCGAGTTCAAGGAAGGTGACCGGGTGTGGCTKTCGTGGGCGATGGCCAACCGTGACCCCGAGGTCTTCGACGACCCGAACGAGATCGTCCTGGACCGCACCGGCAACCGGCACTCCASCTTCGGSCTSGGSRTSCAYCGCTGCATCGGCTCGAACGTCGCCCGGGCGATCTTCAAGACGATGGTGCGCCACGTCCTGGAGCGGATGCCTGACTTCGTCTGCGACCCTGCGGGCGCCGTGCACTACGACACCACCGGCGTGATCAACGGSATGAAGCACCTGCCGGCGACCTTCACCCCGGGCAAGCGCCTCGGCCCCGGCCTCGAGGACACCATCGCCGCCATGCAGAAGGTGATCGACGAGCAGCGGATCGCCGAGCCYGTCACCCGTCACAGGGCCGTTGCAGAGATCAAGCACTGAGCGCCCTTCCCCTTCCACCACTCATACGGAGAAAGC
>NZ_JBFUMD010000716.1:0-1262 GCF_054049555.1 Nocardioides sp. P5_C9_2 | reverse complement strand
CACGTAGGCCTCCGCCCACCGCCGCGGCCAGTGGTCCTCGCCGCGGCCGGGGCCGTCGGTGCCGTCGCCGAGCCGGTCGAACTGGGCGCTGCCCAGCCAGTCCTGCAGCGCGAGCTCCGGGGAGTCCTTGATGCCCATCCGTCGCTGCTCGGGAGAGTCGACGAACAGCAGGCCGCCGAGCGACCACCAGGCCTGGCCGCCGAGGTTGTGCCGGTTCTCCTGGTCGAGCACCRGCACCCGGCGACCGGCGCGGGCGAGCTCGTGGGTGGCGACGAGACCGGCGAGGCCGGCGCCGACGACGATGACGTCGGGCTCGAAGGGGGTCGGGGTCACGGGGTCTCCTCGGTGGCGGGGCGGCGGTCGACGATCAGGTGGGCCAGCAGCCCCAGGGCGCGCTCGACGGTCCGACCCGGCGGCGCGGACGGGTCGGGGTCGAGGGCCGAGAAGGCCAGCCCGTCGAGGAAGTTGACGACGATGCTCAGCACCGCGGGCAGGTCGTCCGGCGGCAGGAGGTCGCCCCACAGGTCGGTGGCCGCCGCGAGCATCTGCTCCTGGAGGCCCTCGCGCACCGGCAGCAGGGCCAGCCGCAGCCCCGGGTCGGCCCGGGCCGCCACGAGCAGCTCGCGCCACGTCTGGTTGGCGGGGGAGAGGACCACCGAGCGCAGGTGTCCCAGCACGACGGTGACCGCCTCGACCTCCGGGGACGGCTCGCCGGCCAGGCCGCGGAAGGCGGCGACGTTGCGCTCGGCCACCACCTCCGCCGTGGCGACCAGCAGGTCCTGGCGGGTGGGGAAGTGCCGGAACAGTGCACCCTGGCTCACTCCGGCGGCCGCGGCCACCGCGGAGGTGGTCGTCGCGGCGTACCCGCGCGTCGCCAGGCAGTCGACGGTGGCGTCGAGGAGACGCGTGATGGTCGCGTCCCGACGCTCGGCCTGCGTCCGGCGTGGGGTGGTCACGGCCCGAGTGTCACATAAAAAGTGAGCACTCGCTATCTGACGGGACGGACCCGCCGCCGTGGATCAGTCCTTGAGCTCGCAGATGACGGCGCCGTTGGTGACGGTGGCGCCGACCTCGGCCTGGAGGCCGGTGACGGTGCCGGCCTTGTGGGCCTTGAGGGGCTGCTCCATCTTCATGGCCTCGAGGACGACCACGACGTCGCCCTCGGCGACCTCCTGGCCCTCGGTGACCGCGACCTTGACGATGGTGCCCTGCATGGGGCTGCTGACGGCGTCGCCCGACGCGGCCGCGCCCGCCTTCTTGGC
>NZ_JBFUMD010000715.1:0-1263 GCF_054049555.1 Nocardioides sp. P5_C9_2 | reverse complement strand
GATGTACTACACGCGCACCGGCCAGAGCTCGCTGTACTGGCGGTGGTTCTCCCCCGACAGCGGCGTCATCGGCGGCATCGAGAACACGGTGACCGGTGGCAACATCGCCTGGAGCAGCACCAAGGGGATGTTCCTGGACGGCGCCACCCTGTACGTCGTCAGCTCGACCACCGGACAGCTGCTGAAGATCGGCTTCGCCAACGGCGCACCCACCGGGACCTCGTCGGTGGCCGACGCCACCACGGACTGGCGCGGCAGGGCCCTCTTCCTGGCCTCCGTGCTCCCCAACCAGGCGCCGTCGGCCTCGTTCACCTCCCAGTGCACGGGCCTCACCTGCACCTTCGACGGTGGTGGGTCGGCCGACGCGGACGGCTCCGTGCAGTCCTGGGACTGGGCCTTCAGCGACGGCGACGGTGCCGGAGGCCCGGCTCCGTCGAAGGACTTCACCGCGACGGGCACCTACGACGTGACTCTCACCGTCACCGACGACGGTGGGCTCACCTCGACGGTCACGCGCCAGGTGTCCGTCGTGAAGCCGAACGTCGCGCCCGTCGCGGACTTCAGTGCCAGCTGCGACTTCCTGTCCTGCCGGTTCGACGCCACCACGTCGAGCGACAGCGACGGCGTGGTCGCCGACCGGACGTGGGACTTCGGCGACGGGACCACCGGCACCGGCGTCACGCCGACCCACGCCTACGCGCAGCCCGGCACCTACACGACCACCCTCGTCGTCACCGACGACGACGGAGCCACCGACGAGGTCGCGTCGACCCGGTCGGTCGTGGCCGCGCCCACGGCGAGCACCGTCTCCTACGTCGGCGGCGCCGTCACGCAGGGCAACCTCAGCACGCCCAACGTCACGACACCGACGACCGTGGCTGCCGGCGACCGTCTCGTGCTGGCACTGAGCGTCAACGCCAACAACCGGGTGCTCTCGGCCCCCACCGGCGTGACCGACTGGACCGTGCTCGACACGACCACCGCAGGGACCATGCAGACCCGGGTCTACACGAAGGTCGCGACCTCGACCGACGCGGGCCGACGCGTCACGGTCCCCCTGGACGCCGCCGCCAAGTACACGATGACCCTGGCGGCCTACTCCGGGGTCCGTGCCGGCGCCCTGGTCCACGCCGACCTCGTGGAGACCGTCAACCGGACCGGGCACCGGACGCCGACGGTGGACGCGCCGGCCGGCTCGTGGGTCGTGTCCTACTGGGCCKACCGGTCCAGCGCGACCACCGCCTTCACCCTGCCGGCCTCGGT
>NZ_JBFUMD010000714.1:0-1277 GCF_054049555.1 Nocardioides sp. P5_C9_2 | reverse complement strand
CGCTTCCCCCGACCACGAGCCCGAGATGCACGACAGCGAGCACCCGCTGTACGTCATGTACACGTCCGGCACGACGGGCAAGCCCAAGGGCATCCTGCACACCACGGGCGGCTACCTCACCGGCACGTCGTACACCCACTGGTCGGTCTTCGACCTCAAGCCCGAGACGGACGTCTACTGGTGCACCGCCGACGTCGGCTGGGTGACCGGGCACTCGTACATGGTCTACGGCCCGCTCGCCAACGGCGCGACGCAGGTGATGTACGAGGGCACCCCCGACTCCCCGCACAAGGGCCGCTGGTGGGAGATCATCGAGAAGTACGGGGTGACGATCTTCTACACCGCGCCGACGGCGATCCGCACCTTCATGAAGTGGGGCGACGACATCCCCGCGAAGCACGACCTGTCCTCGATCCGGCTGCTCGGCTCGGTGGGCGAGTCGATCAACCCGGAGGCCTACATCTGGTACCGCAAGCACATCGGCGCCGACCGGACGCCGATCGTGGACACCTGGTGGCAGACCGAGACCGGCCAGATCATGATCAGCCCGCTGCCCGGGGTCACCGCCGGGAAGCCCGGCTCGGCGATGCGGGCGCTGCCCGGCATCAGCGTCGACGTCGTCAACGACGAGGCCGAGTCGGTGCCCGACGGCTCCGGCGGCTACCTCGTGGTCAAGGAGCCGTGGCCGGCCATGCTGCGCACCCTGTGGGGCGACGACCAGCGCTTCAAGGACACCTACTGGTCGCGGTGGGAGGGCCTGTACTTCGCCGGCGACGGTGCGAAGAAGGACGACGACGGCGACATCTGGCTGCTCGGTCGCGTCGACGACGTCATGAACGTCTCGGGCCACCGGCTCTCGACCACCGAGATCGAGTCGGCGCTCGTGTCGCACCCCAAGGTCGCGGAGGCCGCGGTCGTAGGAGCGGCGGACGAGATGACCGGCCAGGCGGTCTGCGCGTTCGTCATCCTGCGCGAGTCGGCGCTCGGCGACGACGGCTCGGCCCCCGAGGACCTCATCGAGGAGCTGCGCAAGCACGTGCAGAAGGAGATCGGCGCGATCGCCAAGCCGCGCCAGATCATGATCGTCCCCGAGCTGCCCAAGACGCGCTCGGGCAAGATCATGCGCCGCCTGCTCAAGGACGTCGCCGAGCACCGCGAGGTGGGCGACGTGACGACGCTCGCCGACTCGACGGTGATGGACCTGATCAAGGGTCAGGAGGGGTCGGCCTCCTCGGAGGAGTGACCCGCCCATTCGGCTCGACGCGGGGTAGTGCGGG
>NZ_JBFUMD010000713.1:0-1293 GCF_054049555.1 Nocardioides sp. P5_C9_2 | reverse complement strand
GGGCCAGCACACCGGCGAACATCGCCAGCACCGGGAAGCCCAGCCACCCCACGATGAGGCCGGCCAGGGCACCACCGCCGGCCGCGGTCAGCGACATCGCCATGTCGGCCGTGCCCTGCACGTCCGTGCGTGCCGCCACCGGTGTCAGGTCGGCGATGATCGTCGAGGCGGCCACCGTCGCGCACGACCACCCGAGGCCGAGCAGGAACAGGCCGGCGAAGATCTGCCAGGAGGACCCCTCCGGGGCCAGGCCGCACAGCACCAGGGACGCGAGCAGCACGACTCCCCCGGTCCGCAGCACCAGCGGTCGGCCGAGACGGTCGGCCGCGAGACCCACGAGCGGGGAGAAGGCGAACATCCCCAGGACGTGCACGGAGATCACGAACCCGATCACCTCCAGCTGCGCCCCGCCGTGCTCCATGTGCAAGGGGGTCATGATCATCACCGTGACCATGGCCGCGTGCGCGCAGGCCATGCCGGTGATGGCCGCGCCCAGTGCGGGCTGCAGGCGCACCGCCTCGGTGAAGCGGGACCACGACCGGCCGGTGCGGGCCTCGGTCGTGGCGTCGGCGTCGGCCTGGGCGAGCAGGAGCGGGTCCGGGCGCAGCAGCGCGGCGACCCAGACCGCGGCCAGGACCAGGACCACGGCGCCGATGGCGAAGCCTCCCGTGAGCTCGGGGATGCCCACCCGGCGCGCCAGGCCCGCGCCGACGCCGGTGAGGTTGGGGCCCACCACGGCGCCGATCGTCGTCGCCCACACCACCATCGAGAGCGCGCGCCCGCGCGTCTCCTCGGGCGCCAGGTCGGTGGCGGCGTACCGGGAGCCGTTGTTGACCGCCGTGGTGGCGCCCAGCAGGACCGCCCCGGTGAGCAGGACGGCCATCGAGTCCAGCACCCCGGCCGCCACGCACGTGGCCGCCCCGGCAGCGCCCGCGAGGTAGCCGGTCACGAGCCCCACGCGGCGGCCGCGGCGGCCCATCAGGCGCGCCAGCACGTACGCCGCGAGCGCGGTGCCCAGCACCTGGAAGGTCTGGGCGAGTCCCGCCTGCGCCTCCGAGCCGGAGATGTCGCGCGCCAGCAGCGAGGCGGTCGCCACGCCGATCGTGACTCCGACGGCGCCGACCGCCTGGGAGACCACCAGCACCCGCACGGTCCGTGCCTGGACGTCCGCGTGAGCCTCCGCGGCCGACCCGGGCGGGGGGCTCACCGCTCGGAGTCCGGCAGCTCGAGGACCCGCCACACCGCGGCCCACACCTGCTTGGGCGGCGTACCGGCGTCGAGGGCCTCCACGAC
>NZ_JBFUMD010000712.1:0-1296 GCF_054049555.1 Nocardioides sp. P5_C9_2 | reverse complement strand
ATGTGCCTCCATGGACATGTTCGCCAACTACGGCGCCCGTGGTGACGCCTTCGCCGCCGCGGTCCACCGCCGGATCGAGGGACCCGGCAGCTGAGCCGGGGGAGGGGACCGCCGCGATGACCACCCTGTCTCCGGACGCGGCCCCCGCGTCCCCGGATGCGACTGCATCCAGGGCGACGGTCCGGACGCTGCCCGGGCTCGGGGGGCTCCGCAGCCTGCGCGACGCCCTCGACCGCCCGCTGTCGTCGTACTACCTGCTGCTCGGCGCCTCCACGCTGCTGCTCACCATCGGGCTGATGATGGTGCTCAGCTCGTCGAGCGTCGACGCCTACAAGACGACCGGCGACTCCTACGCCATCGTCAAGCGGCAGCTGATGTGGGTGCTGCTCGGCCTGCCGTGCGCCTTCATCGCCTCGCGGATGTCGCAGGCCTGGATCCGCCGGCTCGCGTGGCCGGCGTACATCCTGTCCCTGTCGCTGCTGCTCCTGACCGCCTTCCTCGGGGTCGAGCGCAACGGCAACCAGAACTGGCTGGCCGTCGGGCCTCTGGCGATCCAGCCCTCCGAGGTCGCGAAGCTCGGCCTGGTGCTCTGGGCGGCCAACATCTACGCCCGCAAGGAGCGCCGGCTCGGCCGCGTCCACGAGATCATGATCCCGGTGGTCCCCGGCATGCTGATGGCCACCGGCCTGGTGATCCTGGGTCGCGACCTCGGCACCGCGCTGGTGCTCTTCGCGATCCTGCTCGGCATGCTCTGGGTGGTCGGGGCCCCGCCGCGCTTCTTCGTGCTCAGCATCTCGATCATCGGCGTCGCGGTGATCTTCCTGGCCGCCATGGACACCGAGCGCCTCCAGCGGATCACCAACTTCTCCGACCCGTTCAAGGACTACCTCGACACCGGCTGGCAGCCCGCGCACGGCCTCTACGCGCTGTCCACCGGCGGCTGGTTCGGCCAGGGCATCGGCGCCTCCACCCAGAAGTGGGGCGGCCTTCCCGAGGCTCACAACGACTTCATCTTCGCTGTCCTCGGCGAGGAGCTCGGCCTGGTCGGCACGCTGCTGGTGATCGGGCTGTTCTTCACGATCGCCTTCGCCGCGATCCGGATCGCCTCGCGCACCGCGGAGCCGTTCGTGCGCTACATGTCCTTCGGCATCGTGGTGTGGCTGCTCGGCCAGATGATCATCAACGTCGGCATGGTCCTGGCCGTGATGCCGGTCATCGGCATCCCGCTCCCGCTGGTCTCCTACGGCGGCTCCGCACTGCTGCCGTCGCTGGTCGCCCTGGGCCTCCTCGTGGGCT
>NZ_JBFUMD010000711.1:0-1299 GCF_054049555.1 Nocardioides sp. P5_C9_2 | reverse complement strand
GGCTATCCCAAAGTGGGGGGCAGATTACTCACGTGTTACTCACCCGTTCGCCGCTCGAGTACCACCGAAGTGGCCTTTCCGCTCGACTTGCATGTGTTAAGCACGCCGCCAGCGTTCGTCCTGAGCCAGGATCAAACTCTCCATCGAAAAACAAACCCCACACCCACCCAAAGGCAGACGCGAGAAAAAGAGAGCCACATCCCCCAGCATCGAACAATCACTGACAAATTTGTCAGAAATCATCGTTAACCAAAGAAACCACCACCACGACCAAAAAGCCATGGTGACGGGGCATAACAAACTAATTCGTCGACTATGACACACTGTTGAGTTCTCAAACATCAGACGCACCCAAGTGCGATCCTCGCGGATCTTGTCTTGGGACAACCTGCAGTAACTTACCGGTCCGGGCCTGCCTCGTCAATCTCGGCTGGCCCGATCCCGCCGCGCATGCAAGAACCCGCTCGATCCGGCCGGTGAGGCTGGTGTTTCGCGGGCCGCTTGCGGCGACAGGTGAAACATTAGACCCACGTCTCGGGTGGTGACAAATCGGGGTCCGACTCTCACTGTTTGCGCAGGTCAGCGCGTTGTCGGACCGGACGGGGTGCCGCGGCGCGGTACGCGGACACCGTCGGCTCCCCCGCCAGCCAGTACCGCCAYGGCCGTTCCGGAGCCCCGCGCAGCCCCACCCGCGGGCCGCTGAGGACGATCTCGGGATCGGGCGTGTCGCGGACCTCGAGTCGGATGCCGTCCCCGTCGATCCGGATGCCGTCCTCGGCCCGGTCGAGGTCGAGGGCCCTGCACATGCGTGCCGGGCCGCGTGCCAGGTCCCGGTCGCTCGCGCCGGGGCGGCGTACGCGGGCGAGATCGACGCCGGCCACCACCTCGCCGGCGCGGAGGAGGACGGCGGACGGCGTCCCCTCGGGACCGCAGACCACGTTGGCGCAGTGGTGCATCCCGTAGGTGAAGTGCACGTACAGGCGACCGGGCGGCCCGAACATGGTCGCGTTGCGGGGGGTGCGGCCGCGGTAGGCGTGGGAGCCGGGGTCATCGGCGCCGCCGTAGGCCTCGACCTCGGTGAGCCGGACGCTCACGCCGGCGTGGGTGAGCACGGAGCCGAGGAGGAGCGGCGCCACCTCGTGGACCGCTCCCCCCAGCAGGTCGTGCAGGTCAGCCGAGCCGCTCACGGTGCGCGGCCACCCGGTCGCTGAGCTCGGTGAGCTGGTCGCGGACACGGTCGGGGGCGGTGCCGCCGCGACCGGTGCGCGATGCGACCGCGCCCGGTGCGCGATGCGACCG
>NZ_JBFUMD010000710.1:0-1304 GCF_054049555.1 Nocardioides sp. P5_C9_2 | reverse complement strand
AGGTTGCCCTCCATGGCCCTGCGCATCGTGGCGAGTCGTCCCGACCCGGCGATCGTGAAGCTGCCGTGGGCGACGCCCCTCGAGGAGTGGACCGACGAGTACGTCGTCCCCCTGCCGCGCGGCCTGAGCCGTCACGTCGTGCGCATCGTCCGGCTCGGGGCGCGCACCTACGCCGTCAAGGAGACCCAGGAGGCCATCGCGTTCCGCGAGTACCGCCTGCTGCGCGACCTGCAGCGCGAGGGCCTGCCCGCGGTGATGCCGCAGGGCGTCGTCGCGGGCCGGGTGGACCACGACGGCGAGGAGCTGCCCGCGGCCCTGATGACCGAGCACCTGCGCTTCTCGCTCCCCTACCGCAGCCTCTTCTCGCACGGCATGACCGCCGACAACCTGCCCAGCCTCATCGACGCGATCGTGGTGCTGCTGGTCCGGCTGCACCTGTCCGGCTTCTACTGGGGCGACGTGTCGCTCTCCAACGTGCTGTTCCGACGCGCCGCGGGCGACTTCGCGGCGTACCTCGTGGACGCCGAGACCGGCGAGCTGCACCACGACGTGAGCGCCCGGATGCGCGAGCACGACCTCACGATCGGCACCGAGAACATCTTCGCCGAGCTGATGGACCTCCAGGCCAGCGGCACGGTCGGCGAGGAGATCGACGGCTTCGCGATCATCGCCCGGCTCCGCGAGCAGTACGACAACCTCTGGGGCGAGCTGACCAGCGAGGAGGAGTTCACCGCCGACGAGATGTGGCGCATCGAGAGCCGTATCGAGCGGCTCAACGACATGGGCTTCGACGTCGACGAGCTCGACATCGTCACCGACTTCGACGGCGACCGGGTGCGGATCCAGCCCAAGGTCGTCGAGCTCGGCCACCACCGCCGCGAGCTGCAGTCCCTCACCGGCATGAACGTGGAGGACAACCAGGCGCGGCGGCTGCTCAACGACCTCGCGTCCTTCACCGCGCACTACGACCTCGGGCGCGAGGACCGGCACCTCGTCGCCGGGCGCTGGATGACCCAGATCTACGAGCCGATCATGGAGATGGTCCCCCGCGAGGCGCGCGGCAAGCTCGAGCCGGCCGAGATCTACCACGAGATCCTCGTGCACCGCTGGTACCTCTCCGAGCGCGCCGGCCACGAGGTCGGCATCTTCGACACCGCCCGCGACTACATCGACAACGTGCTGACCAAGAAGCCCGACGAGCTCATCGCCGCGGACACCGACGTGGCCGGCGAGGCCTGACCGGGCGGCCCTACCCTCCTCGCATGACCAGCTCCGCGCCCCGCCCCCTCGGGCCTGACGACATC
>NZ_JBFUMD010000709.1:0-1322 GCF_054049555.1 Nocardioides sp. P5_C9_2 | reverse complement strand
GACCCTGTCGATCGGGGGCCTGACGCTGGACCTCAGGGCCCGTCGGCTCCACGTCGACGACCGGGTGGTGAACCTCTCGCAACGCGAGTTCCTCCTGATGCAGCACCTGATGCGCCGTAGCCCCCAGGTGTGCTCGCGCGAGGAGCTGCTCTCGGAGGTGTGGGGCTACTCCTTCGATCCCGCCACCAACGTGGTCGACGTCTGCGTCGGCCGCCTCCGCCAGAAGCTGCGGAACAACTGGATCCAGACGGTGCGGAACGTCGGGTATGAGCTTCAGACCGGATGAGATCGGCGCTCGCTGGCGTCCCCGGGACGCCGCGCACGCCGCGCGTCGTACCCTGGTCCTCGACCTCGGGCTGACGGTCTTCTGCGCCCTGATGGCGTTGATCATGACCCTGCGGCCCGGCCTGGAGACCGTCCCCTACCACCTGCTGTTCCTGATGCTGACGATCGTGTACGGATTCCGGGTGTGGCCGGTGCTGCCGACCATGGTGGTGCTCGGACTGGTGACGGTGGTCACCGGAGGCATCCTGCTGCTCCACTACCGGCGAGGCTTCATCGACGGGCCCGAGCTGACCGAGATCGTCCTCATGCCGGCGCTCGTGCTCGCGATGGTGTGGCACGCGCGACGGCGCCTGGCCGCGCAGAACGCGCTCCAGGCGATGACCGACCGACAACAGGCGATGATCGAGCGGGAGCACGCGTTCTTCCGCGACACCGCGCACGCGATCCGTACGCCGGTGACGATCGCCCGGGGGCATCTCGAGCTGTCGGAGCCGGCCATCTCCTCGCCGCAGGCCCTCGACGACGTCCAGGTCGCCCTGCGGCAGCTCGAACGGATGTCGGTGCTGTCCCACCGCCTGCTGGCCATCGCCCAGCTGGACGCCGGGACGAGCTTCCCGGTGGAGCGGCTGTCGTGGCGGGAGTTCGTCATCGATGCCGGCAGCAGCTGGGCGAGTCACACCAACCGCGTCTGGACCGTGGAGTGCCCTGACGACGCGGACGTCCTGGCCACCCCGGACATGCTCGCGCTGGCCGTCGACGCGATCATCGAGAACGCCGTCCACTTCACCGCCGAGGGCGGTGCGATCACCCTGACCGGCGAGGTCACCTCGACGCACTGCACGGTGCGCATCGCCGACGACGGGCCGGGGATCACGCCGGAGGACCTGCCGCGGGTCTTCGACCGCTTCTGGCACCGGCGACCCCCGAACGGTCAGATGGGCAGCGGGCTGGGCCTGGCCATGGCGTCCGCCACGGCCCGCGCGTGCGGCGGCTCGGTCAGCGTGCACAACGGCGACGCCGGCGGGGCGGTCTTCGAG
>NZ_JBFUMD010000708.1:0-1323 GCF_054049555.1 Nocardioides sp. P5_C9_2 | reverse complement strand
ACCGAGCGCACGCTGCGGCTCAGCGTCGGGACCAGCGCGACGAGCGCGCTGGCGACCACGAGCGCCGCCACGGCCCCGCCCCCGCCGAGGCCCGACAGCAGCAGCCCGGCGAGCACGGGGGCCAGCGGCATCACCGACATCGACACGAAGCTCATCGTCGCCTGGGAGCGGCCGAGCAGCTCCCGGGGCGTGACGGCGACGCGGTAGGCACCGATCCCGGCGTTGCCGGCCGGGTTGAGGAAGACGCCCAGGGACAGGGCGAGCGCGACGACCGCCGCGTTGTTGACGAAGATCAGCGGCACCATGAGCGGCACGAAGCTCCACGCCACCAGCACTGTCAGCCGACCCGTCGCGAACCGCTCGATCAGCCACGGCGCCACGAGCGCCCCCRGGATCCCGAAGGCGCCCGCCGCCGTCTCGACGAGGCCCAGGGCCAGCGGGTCGACGCCCGACTCGATCAGCCGCAGCACGGCCACGAAGAAGACCGCGTTGACGGTCAGGTTGGCCAGGGGTGACCAGCACAGCAGGGTCCGCAGGAGCGGCTCGGAGAGCAGGAAGCGGACGCCCTCGCCGAGCTCCTGGACCGGGCGCTTGGCCGGACCCGTGCGCCGGGGGGCTGAGAGGTCGGTGCGGAGCCGGCCCAGCAGCACCCAGCTGGCGGCGTACGTCAGGGCGTCGAAGAGGAACGGCGCCCACCGGGTCACGGCGTACAGCGCCGCCCCCAGTGGGCCGCCGACGAGGCCGGCGACGTGCTGGCGGGCCTGCTGCTGGGAGAGGGCGGTGGGCAGGTCCTCGTCGGGTACGACGGCGCGCACGGCCGACATCTCGGCCGGCGCGAAGAGCCCCGCGCACGCTCCGGTGAGGACCGCGACGACGAGCAGGTGGGGAACGGTGAGCACGCCGGCCACGCCCGCCAGCACCAGCGAGGTGTAGAGCAGCACACCCGCCCCGCTGGCCGTCCGCATCAGCCGGAGCCGGTGCACGCGGTCGGCGAGGACCCCGGCGGGCAGCAGCATCCCGACCAGCCCGAGCAGGTGCAGCGCCTCGGCGGCGGCCGCCATCAGCGCGGACCCGGTGAGCGCGTAGGCCAGCAGCGGGAAGACGAACATGCTCACCCGGCTGCCGAGCTCGCTCAGCGTCTGGCCGACCCACAGGGCCGTGAAGTCGTGGTTGCGGGCGAGCTGCCGGTAGCTGGTCATATGCGCAACATATAGTGCGCAACTAAAGGTGCGCAATAGTGCGTGCGCAAATCGGCTAGGGTCGGGGGATGCCGGAATCGCAGCCGCTGACCGACCCCCGGGTGCTGCGCGCACTCGCCCACCC
>NZ_JBFUMD010000707.1:0-1326 GCF_054049555.1 Nocardioides sp. P5_C9_2 | reverse complement strand
GCCCAACGACAAGCCGTTCGCGAAGGCCTACACGAACGCGGCGAACGAACTTCGTGCCGCTCTAAGGTCGCTCTAGGTCCTAGTCGGGCCAGCGACCCACCAGCCCTGTGAGCGAGCCAGCGACGATGTTCTGAAGCACGTCAGGCATGGGACGCCGACCACTCAAGCCAGTGGACAGCACGACGATTACCGCGAGACTGCGGTCGCGCGCCGTACTGGCCCGCGGGGCCAACCCTCGGTACGGCCGAAACTTCCACAGGAGGTTTCACTCATGGCTCGCACCTGCACCATCTGCACTCACGTCGAGTGCGACGATCTTGATCTGGCGATAGTTTCTGGCCAGTCCCACCGAGCAGTTGCCGCCGCATTCCGCGTCAGCCACGACGCTGTCCGACGACATGCCAGCAACCACTTGGAGTCGCGTTTGATCAGCGCTGCTTCCCGCCGTCGCATGCTGCACGACGACGACCTGTTGGGGCGCATGCTCCTGCTCGTTCACGAGGCCGAGGAGGCGCTCAACTGTGCGAAGGCTGCCGGTGACCACAGGACCCTCCTCGCAGCCCTGAGGGAGGTTAGGGAGAGCCTCAAGGCCGCCGCCGCGCTGACACCTGACCCTGCCGAGGAGGACGTTCAAAGACTCGTCAAGGCTCTGGGACGAGTCCTGCCGAAGTTTCCTGAGGCTGCCCTCGCTCTTGCCGACGAACTAGATGATCTTGGCGACTCCGTTGCGTCGGAGGCCATTCGCAAGCGAGTTCGCCGCGATGAGTCCGACCGGCGTCTCTTGTAAGTGTCTCTCGCGAGGTGCAGATCGGTTCCCCGACTCCGGGGTTCAGTGCGATGGCGCTGACCACCTAAGTTCGCTTCGGTCAGTTCGCGGTGACCACGGCTCTTCGCTGCTGCCGCCCTGCGGCTGGGCCAGAGTCCTGATGTCTTGAAGGGTCAGCCGCTCGGCAACGCCAACCGGCGTACGCACTAGGTCATCCAAGGTCACGACCGTATGGGCGGTCTGCGGCGTATGTGCGGGCTTCAGGATGCGCCACAGGTCCCGGTCAGCCTCCGCGGTGCTGGGGGCGCTCAACGCGGCTCTAACGGCCTCAGGCGAGGCCACCCGGAGTACCCGGCACCGCCTCCACTTCCCGTCACGCGTCCGGTGCTTCTCCATCGCCGTGGTGACCATTCCGACCTCTTCCAGCGCGTGAATGTACGCCTGCACATAGTTGGCTCGCATCGGCGAAGTGTCCTTGCACTCGCTGAGGCTCTGTGGTCCGTTGACCTGCAAGTGCCTTAGCAGTTGCGCAGCGGTCTTCTTCAGGACGGGAGTGGTGG
>NZ_JBFUMD010000706.1:0-1329 GCF_054049555.1 Nocardioides sp. P5_C9_2 | reverse complement strand
CCGTTGCGCAGCATCAGCCGCGACTCCATGCGGGCCTGGGCGGCCACCTGGCGGCGCAGGGGCGCGGCTCCGGGGCGCGGGGTGAAGGTGTGCATGCGTGGGGTGTCCATCTGGGGGGCGCTCAACCCACCAGCTCGTGGCCGGTGAGCTCGAGGAAGACGTCCTCGAGGGTGCGACGGCCGAGCGACAGCGACTCGGGCAGCACGTCGTGGCGCTCGCACCACCCCGAGACGGTGCCCAGGGTGCTGCCGTCGGCCGGTCCGGCGATGAGCATGCTGACCGCGTCGAGCTGGGTGACCTCGGCCTCGGGGCCGAGCGCGGCGCGCAGGGACTCGGGGGCGCCGTCGGGGAAGGGTCGGGTGACCACCAGGCGGATGGTCGCGGACCGGCCGCCGCTCGTGAGCTCGGTCGGCGACCCGGAGGCGATCAGCCGGCCGTGGTCGATGATGTGGATCGTGTCGGCGAGGTGCTCGGCCTCGTCCATGTGATGCGTGGTCAGCACGACCGTGACGCCGTCCCGGCGCAGCTCCTCGAGCAGCTCCCAGGTGGCCCGCCGGGCCTGGGGGTCCATCCCGGCGGTCGGCTCGTCGACGAACACGAGCTCGGGGCGGCCCACGAGGGCCATGGCCAGTCCGAGCCGTTGCTGCTGGCCGCCGGAGAGCCGCCGGTACGGCGTCCTGCCGCACTCGGCGAGCCCGAGCCGGTCGCTGAGCATCGCGGTGTCCAACGGGTCCGCGTGCAGCGAGGCGACGTGGTCGAGCATCTCCATGGCCCGGACGCCGGACCACGCCCCACCGGCCTGCAGCATCACGCCGATGCGGGGGAGCAGCTCGCGCCGGTCGGCATGGGGGTCCAGGCCCAGCACCCGGACGGTGCCGGACCGGGGACGCCTGTACCCCTCGCAGGTCTCGAGGGTGGTGGTCTTGCCGGCGCCGTTGGGCCCGAGGACCGCCGTGATCGTCCCGCGCTCGACGCGCAGCGAGAGGCCGTCCACGGCCACCTTGTCGCCGTACCGCATGACCAGGCCGTCGATCTCGACGGCTGGGCCGTGAGCAGGGGATTCGGCGGGCACCTCGAAAGTCTATTGAGCGACCCCGAAGAGGAGCGGACGGGGCCCGCTGCCTCGTGGGATCGTCCGGGTCAGCCCTTCGTCAGGCGCACGTAGTCGATGTCACCCGGGAAGTAGTCGCAGCTGTCGGCACCCACCGTGGGGTCGGCGGTGTTGCACTCGAACTTCCCGCCGATCGACCAGGGCTTCTTGTTGTTGATGTTGCCCGTCGCCTTGCGAGTCCTGCTGCGGAAGACCCCGTCCACGTACATGGTCACGTC
>NZ_JBFUMD010000705.1:0-1337 GCF_054049555.1 Nocardioides sp. P5_C9_2 | reverse complement strand
GCGTCGAGACGGTCGTGCGCGAGCACCGTGCGGACCCGTGCGAGCACGCGCGCGGYCACCTCGCGCAGGGGCCGCACGATGCCGTCGGTGTCGACGATCCGCGCGTCGAGACCGTCACGGCCCGCCCGGTAGTCGTTGAGGGCCACGATGTCGTCGCTCAGGTCGTCGGCGTCGGGCTGCTCCACCGCGCAGCGAGCGATCCCCTGCACCAGTGCGGTGAGTCCCGCCACCAGGTCCAGGGACGGTTGCGCGTCCATCACCCGCACCTCCAGGGTGCCGAGCTCGGGTCGCGGCCGCAGGTCCCACCACACGTAGGTGTGGTCCGGGACCTCCGCCGCCGCGACCAACGCCTGCGTGCGGTCGACGTACTCGTCCCATGAGCGCAGCAACGGCGGCGGCGTGGTCCGCGGGTAGGACCGCAGGATGGCCGCTCGGCTCGACGCGAGCCCTGAGTCCACGCCGTGCCAGTACGGCGAGCCGGCGCTGAGCCCGCGCAGCAGCGCCGAGCAGTGACGCAACCCCCGATAGGCCTGCATGGCCGTCCTCGGGTCGGGCAGGCCCACGTGGACCTGCAGGGCTGCGGTCGGCGTCCGGAGCAGGCCGCCGTACTCGGCGACGATCGCGTCGTAGCGCGGCGACGGCGTGAGGCAGGCGTCGCCGAGGGGCGCTGACGGGTGGACGCCCACGGCCGCGACGGCGGCTCCTCCGTCCAGCACCCACCGACGCAGGTCCCGCAGGTGACTGCGGACGTCCTCGGCACCCGAGCACACCGGGGTGTTGAGCTCGACCTGGTCGGCGTAGACCTCCCCCGTCACGATCCCGCCCAGCGGCAGCTCGCCGCGGAGGGACGCCACCAGGGGTGTCGCGGCGGCGCCCAGGAGCCCGCCGGCACCGTCGACCAGCATCAGCTCCTCCTCCACGCCCACCGTGAAGTCACTGCCGAGGTGGTACTCCGCGGCTGTCATGGGTGCCTCTCGTGGTGATCGTCGTCCGTCGGGGGTGTCCGTACCCCGTCCACGGCCGACGTACGCTCGGGTGGTGAGCCTCACTCCGGTCCGCGTGGCCCTGCACGGTCACTTCGCGCGCGAGCTCGGCGAGATGGCCGTCCCCTGGCAGGCCGAGAGTACGCCGGACGCTCGCCTGCTGGTGCTCAACGATCGCCTGGCCGCCGACCTGGACCTCGACCCCGGCTGGCTGCGCACGCCGGAGGGGTTGGGGCTGCTGACCGGCACCGCGCTCCCCGACGACGCCACGGCCGTCGCGCAGGCCTACGCGGGCCACCAGTTCGGCGGCTTCGTCCCGCGCCTCGGCGACGGGCGCGCCCTGCTGCTCGGGGA
>NZ_JBFUMD010000704.1:0-1337 GCF_054049555.1 Nocardioides sp. P5_C9_2 | reverse complement strand
CGCCAGTTCCGCGCGGGACTGCCTGGTCGCAGAGGGTGGCGGCGTACGACGTGCGGGTGGCTCGTCGGCCCGTCGGCCGCCGCCAGTTGTCGCGCGCGGGCTGGGTGGGTCTGTCGGCTGCCGCCAGTTGCGCGGGTGGGCCCGCAGGGTGGTGGCGTACGACGTGCGGGTGGCTCGTCGGTCTGTCGGCTGCCGCCAGTTCCGCGCGGGACTGCCTGGTCGCAGAGGGTGGCGGCGTACGACGTGCGGGTGGCTCGTCGGTCTGTCGGCTGCCGCCAGTTCCGCGCGGGACTACCTGGTCGCAGAGAATGGCGGCGTACGACGTGCGAGTGACTCGGCGGCCCGTCGGCCACCGCCAGTGCGCGGAAGTGCCGCGAGTGCGACGCAGCGTCAAAGGCGGGGGAGCGGGCGGCCAGGAAATGCACAGTGCCCCGGACCCGTGAGGGTCCGGGGCACTCAGTGCCGTGCGCTGAGCGTCAGTGGCCGCCGCGCAGCGGGGCGTCCTCGACCGTGTGGTCGCTGTGGCCGTCGAACTGGTGGCCGTCGRCCGGGTGGTCGAGACCCGCCTCGAGCTCGTGCTCGTGGGCGGCGTGGTGGTGCGCCTCCGCGAGCTCCTCCGCCGTGGGCTTCTGCACGTTGTGCTCGTACATCTTCTCCGAGAGCTTGGCCCGCAGCGCCTGGACCCGGGATCCTGGCGCCACGACGCCGTTGCCGTCGGTGTGGCTCTCGACGGTGTGGATCTCGTCGCGGTCACGGGCGGTCATGGTGTACGCCGCCGTGTCGTTGATGGGCAGGTGGCGCTCGGAGTAGCCGCCGTCGGGGGACCGCATGATGATGCCGGTCTCGTAGCCGTGCAGCAGCTTCTCGTTGTCGTGGCGCTGCAGCGAGATGCACCAGCGGCGGGTGATGAAGAACGCGATCGCCGGGCCCACGAAGATCATCAACCGCATGACGTGGGTGATGTCGTTGATGCCCATGTTGAACTGGATGGCGATCAGGTCGTTGCCGCCGGCGGCCCAGGCGAGACCGTAGAAGGTCATCAGCGACACCATCACCGCGGTACGGGTGGGGGCGTTGCGCGGGCGCTGGAGCAGGTGGTGCTCGCGCTTGTCCCCCGTGATCCAGCCCTCGATGAACGGCAGCAGCATCAGGATGACGAGCATCAGCGGCGGCACGATGAGGATCGGGATCATGACGTTCCACGAGATCGTGTAGCCGAAGATCACCGACTCCCAGCCGGGCATGATCCGCAGCAGTCCGTCGGGCCACCCCATGTACCAGTCGGGCTGCGAGCCGGCCGTGACCTTGGTCGGGTCGTAGGGGCCGAACTTCCACAC
>NZ_JBFUMD010000703.1:0-1345 GCF_054049555.1 Nocardioides sp. P5_C9_2 | reverse complement strand
GTCGACCCGACGGGTGGACTCGAGCACCTCGGGTCCCTTGATCAGGATGCCGAGCTGGGCGCCGCGACCGGTGCCGACCATGAGCGCGGTCGGCGTGGCGAGCCCGAGCGCGCACGGGCAGGCGATGATCAGCACCGCCACGGCGGCGGAGAAGGCCGCGGACGCCCCGGCGCCGGAGACCAGCCAGAAGCCCAGCGTGGCGAGGGCGAGGACGATGACGACGGGGACGAAGAACCCCGAGATGCGGTCCGCGAGGCGCTGCACCTGGGCCTTGCCGTTCTGGGCGTCCTCGACCAGGCGGGCCATCTGGGCCAGCTGGGTGTCGGCGCCGACCCGGGTGGTCCGGACGACCAGCCGCCCGCCGGCGTTGACGGTCGCCCCGACGACCTGGTCGCCGGGGCCGACCTCGACGGGCACGGACTCGCCGGTGAGCATGCTGCGGTCCACCGCGGAGCTGCCCTCGACGACCTCGCCGTCGGTGGCGACGGCCTCGCCCGGTCGGACCACGAAGAGCTCGCCGACGGCGAGCTGCTCGATCGGGATGCGGATCTCGCTGCGCCCACCGGAAGCGTCGTCCCGCAGCACCGCCACGTCCTTGGCGCCGAGCTCCATCAGGGCGCGGAGGGCCGCTCCCGACTGACGCTTGGCCCGCGACTCGAGCCACCGGCCGGCGAGGATGAAGGTCGTGACCCCGGCGGCGGCCTCGAGGTAGATGTTGCCCGCTCCGTCGGTGCGACCGACGGTGAGCTCGAAGGGATGGGTCATGCCGGGCATGCCGGCCGTGCCGAGGAAGAGCGCGTAGAGCGACCAGCCGAAGGCAGCGAGGACGCCGACCGACACGAGGGTGTCCATGGTGGTCGCGCCGTGGCGCAGGTTGGTCCAGGCGGCCCGGTGGAAGGGCAGTGCGCCCCAGACCACGACGGGTGCCGCGAGGGTGAGGGAGAGCCACTGCCAGTAGTCGAACTGCCAGGCCGGCACCATGGCCAGCGCCACGACGGGCACGCTCAGCACGGCGCTGATGAGCAGCCGGTCGCGCAGCAGGTCCCGCTCCGGCGCGGCATCCCGGGCGTCCTCGCCGCGCGTGGCACCGACCCTCGCCGGCAGCGCGGCGACGTACCCGGCCTGCTCGACCGTGCGCAGCAGGTCGTCGGTGCTGACGGTCGTGGGGTAGGTGACCTTGGCCTTCTCGGTCGAGTAGTTGACCGTGGCGGTGACCCCGTCGAGCCTGTTGAGCTTGCGCTCGATGCGGTTCGCGCAGGATGCGCAGGTCATCCCGGTGATGGCGAGCTCCACGTCGGTGGTCATCGGACTGCTCCTCCTCCCGGTGTCATGCCAGCTGGGAGCC
>NZ_JBFUMD010000702.1:0-1362 GCF_054049555.1 Nocardioides sp. P5_C9_2 | reverse complement strand
AGACCGCCTCGGGCCGTGCGCTCCTGGTCTCCTACACCTGGACGCACGTCGAGGACGGCCCGCAGGAGGGCACGCTGATGCTCGGGGTGCCGGACCAGGACGGCACGGTCGCCGCAGCCTGGGTGGACAGCTGGCACCAGCGCGACCTCGTCCTCCTCACCGGGGTCGGCTCCGGGGTGGGCGCGACCGTCGGCTACGAGTACGCGCCGGGGTGGACGTGGGAGATCTCGCTGCAGGTGCACGAGGGCGCCCTGCAGCTGGTGATGCGCAACGGCGTCCCGAGCGAGGACGGTCCGGTCACGCTGTACGACGTGCTGCGGGGCCGGTGGTCCTGAATCCCTCAGGCCTCCACGACAAGACCCAGCCAGCGTCCCAGCGACGCGATCTCCTCGTCGACGGCCCCCCGGACGGCACGGCTCCACCGGTGGTCCTGGTGGACCGCGTCGACGCGCAGCACGCCCGCGGCCCTGTCGGCCGTCGCGTCGACCTTGCCGACCAGCGCGTCGCCGTGCAGCACCGGGAGCGCCCAGTAGCCGAACCGACGCTTCGCCGCGGGCTTGTACATCTCGAGCTGGTAGTCGAAGCCGAAGAGCTCCTCCATCCGCCTGCGGTCGAAGACCAGCCGGTCCAGCGGGGACAGCAGGGCGGTCCGGCCCGCGACGTCGTCGAGGTCCTCCAGGTACGCCGGGTCGACGCGCCACGTGCCGCGCAGTCCCTCCACCGCGGCCTCCTCGCCCGCGGGACCGACGTCGTTGGGCTCGTTCGGGGAGGCGGTGGCGCGGGGCCGGGCGATGCCCAGCGCCCGCAGCCGCCGCTCGCCGCGGATCCGGAACGCCTCCTCCAGCGGGACCGGCTCCTCGTCGGGGTAGACCCGCTCGGCCAGGTCCCACAGCTTGTCGCGCCCCTCGGAGCCGGCCACCRCCACCTCGCCGCGCTGCACCATCATGTCCAGCAGCCGGCGGACGTTGCGGTCGTTGTTCCACCCGCTCGACTGCCACGGCACGAGCGTCGTGTCCGGCAGCTCACGCGACGTGCACGGTCCCTCGTCGTGCAGCTGGGCCAGGATGTCTCGTCGCGTGTCGTCGTTGGCCTCGACCCAGCCCTCGAGGTCGACCTGCCAGTCCTTGAGCTCGCCCGGCCCCGGCCAGGCGGCCATCTCCGCGCGGTAGAGCGCGATGTCCTCGGCGGGTCGGAGCATGGAGTGCAGCTCGATCAGGGACCCGTCGGCCAGCAGCTCGTCGAGCGCCACCGTCCGGTACGCCGCACCCAGCCGCGACCACGCGACCACGTGGGCGCTCGGAGCCACCGCCGCGGTCGGCTCCACCTGGATCAGGGTGAGGTGCCGGACGGTCTCCAGCAGGT
>NZ_JBFUMD010000701.1:0-1367 GCF_054049555.1 Nocardioides sp. P5_C9_2 | reverse complement strand
CTCACCGAGCGCGTCCTGCGCGGCGGCGTAGCGCGGGTCGACCTGCTCCTCCTCGCCGGCGGTCGTCGGCGCGGCCGAGCGGGGCTGGTGACGGCCGGAGATGCCCTGGGTGGTGAGCTGCTCGAAGAGCTGCCCGAACAGCGTCGAGAGCTCCTCGCGGGACAGCGCGCCGGGGATCGGCTGCGTCACCGGACGGCCGTCGAGCACCACCAGCATCAACGGCACCTGCGGGATCTGCATCGCCTGGGCGATCTCCGGGGCGGCGTCGATGTCGACGAGCCCGGCGAGGAGACGGCCGTCCAGGCCCTCGACCACGGCGGCCACGTCCGCGGCGTACGCCTCGCTGCCCGGCGCCTGCGTCGCGGAGTGGAAGACGAGCACCACCGGTGCGGTCATGGACTCCTGGAGCATCTGCTGGAGGTTGTCCTGCGTGACGGTCACGGAGTACGACGACCCTCCGGCGGAGCCCGTCGCGGGACCCGCTCCGGCGGCGGGAGCAGGCGCGGGACGCTTCAGGCCGGACAGGTCGACGGCACCGGGACGGGAGAAGGGCTGCTGGGTCATGCCCCCATTCTCCCCACAGCCGTGCGAGGCGGTCGAACGGGCTCCCGACTTCCCGGCTAGCCTCCTCGCGTGAGCGTGGTGCGGAGGGTCGTCGGACGCCACGGTCACAACCTCGTGCTGCTCACCCGCTTCGGGCTCGTCGGGGCCAGTGGGGTGGTCGTCAACCTCCTCGTGCTGGTGCTGTGCCACCGGCTCGGGCCGTCCTTCGAGGACGTGGTCGTCGGGCTGCCGGCCAGCGAGTTCAACGTCCGCTGGTACCACGTCTACTCGACCCTGGCCTTCCTCGTCGCCAACCTGTGGAACTTCCAGCTCAACCGCGGCTGGACCTTCCGCAGCGCGGGCCACTCGCCGTGGTGGCGCGAGTACTGGCCCTTCCTGGTGGTCGGTCTCGCCGGCCAGGTGATCGGCCTCGCGCTGCTCACCGTGCTGCTCCACCCCGGCTCACCGCTGGCCCTCCCGACCTCGGTGCTCGACGGCTCGAGCGGCTTGAGGAACAGGCTCTACTGGGGCCAGCTGATCGTCATCGCGGTCGTGACCCCGCTCAGCTTCGTGCTCAACAAGCTCTGGACCTTCGGGGCCGTCCGTACCCACCACCGCGAGCTCGGTGACCCCGTCCGCGTCCACGACCTCACGGCCCAGGACGGTGCCCAGGACGAGGACGAGCAGGCCCGCTAGCAGCGAGCCGCGGCCGGGTCAGACGAGGGCGTCCTCGCGCTCGTCCTCCTGCACCCGGCGCGGCGCCCGCTGCCTGTCCACCAGGGCCGCCCCCTCGACGTCGAGGTGCGGCAGGACCCGGTCCAGCC
>NZ_JBFUMD010000700.1:0-1373 GCF_054049555.1 Nocardioides sp. P5_C9_2 | reverse complement strand
CCAGGAGCCCGAGGGCGAGGGCGACCCAGTCGTGGACGAACGTCGCACCCGAACGCCACGACAGCGCGACCAACCCCGTCCAGTACATGAGCGCCCCGGTGCCGAGCAGGACCCCGGTCGATCCGGCCACCAGCCACGAGTTGACCTTCTGCCCGGCATTGAACTTGCCGACGGCGATGGTGCCGTCGCGACGTGACCGGTTGYGCAGCCAGTGCCAGTCGGCGGATGTGAAGCGGTTGAGCCGGCCCAGGTCGGAGCGGTAGGCCCGGGAGACGGYACCGAGCAGCATCGGCGCGGGGAGCGCGAGGCCGCACCAGACGTGGATCGTCTCGACGACGTGACGGTGCCCGACGGCCATCATGACCGGGCCGTTGTAGAGGACGGCGGCGGTGACGAGGCAGGCGCCCATCAGCAGGGCGACCGTCCTGTGCACCCACCGCTCGACGGGTGCGAACCGCTCGAGGTCGCGGCCCTCACCCATCGATGATCCCGTCCAGTGGGTAGCCGCGGTCCTCCCAGTAGCCGGGGCGGTTGTGCGAGGTGACCTCGATGCCCGAGAGCCACTTCGTGCTCTTGTATCCGTACATCGACCCGGAGTAGATCCGCACCGGGCCGCCGTGTGCGTGGGTGACGGGCTCGTCGTACATCGTGAGTGCCACGATCACGTCCTCCGCCCGGGCCTGCTCGAGCGTCATGTTGACCGAGTAGGTCCCGTCGAAGGAGTGGAACCGGACGCCGACGGCCTGGTCGGTGGGTGTCGCGCGGTCGAGCAGGTCGACGACCCGCACGCCGGACCACGGCACGTCCGGCACGTGCCAACCGGTGACGCAGTGGAAGGTGTCGGTGAACGAGGTCTGGGGCAGCGCCTCGAGGTCCGGGTAGGAGTAGGTCGCGGCGTGGTCGACGAGCCCCGAGACGCTGAGTGCGTACGAGGCGGTGTCACGAGGTGTCACGGAGCCGGTGACGGAGTAGTAGCGCCACGTGTCGCCCAGCGGGATCAGGGAGGTGAGGCCGGTGGGGTCGCGCAGCTGCACCGGGGCGAGGAGGTGGGACAACCCGTCCTGGAGTCGGTTGCCGGTGACCACCCCGACCGCGCCGAGCCCGAGCAGGCCCAGCACGACGCGACGCCCGACCGGCGCACCCTCAGCCTCCGCAGACACCGACGACCCGCCTCATGGAGCCACGTTAGCGACCCTGCGTGACGCCGAGGAGATGCGGAGGGGCCCGGAACGCCGAGCGAAGTGGTCTATGCATCCCGCGATCGACGGTTGTCGCGTGCCGGTGCCCTGAGGAGACTGGAAAGTCCGCAACTGCGAAGGAGTGAGCATGATTCCGATGTCAGCTCGACCGAGGAGATCCTCGGTGTTCCTCGC
>NZ_JBFUMD010000699.1:0-1379 GCF_054049555.1 Nocardioides sp. P5_C9_2 | reverse complement strand
TGGTGTCAGGCGCATCGGACCGAATCAATGCGGGTGACGACGAGGCCGACCCGGGCCGCGCCGTACGCTGGCGCCATGACGTCCCCGACCCCCGAGCGCGTCCCCGGGCTCGTGGTGGGCTTCGACCTCGACATGACCCTGATCGACACGGTTCCCGGGTTCTCGGCGACCCTCGCGGCCCTCGCCGAGGAGCTCGGCGTGGACCTCCCGATCGGGGACCTGACCTCGCGCCTGGGTCCGCCCTTGGACCTCATGCTGGCCCCGCACCTGGCGGCCGATGACGTCGCACCGGCGATCGCGCGCTTCCGCGAGCTGTACGCCGACCACTCGATCCTCCCGGTCCCGGTCCTCGCGGGCGCGCACGAGTCGCTCGCCGCCGTACGCCGTCACCGCGGCCGCACCCTGCTGGTGACCGGCAAGTTCGCCCCCAACGCCCAGCGCCACGTCGACCACCTCGCGCTCGACGTCGACCTCGTCGCCGGCGAGGTGTGGGGCGTCGGCAAGGCCGCGGCACTGCGCGAGGAGGGCGCCCGGATCTACGTGGGCGACCACGTGCACGACGTCGAGGGTGCCCTCGCCGCCGACGCCGTCAGCGTCTCGGTGCTCACCGGCGGCTGCTCCCGCGAGGAGCTCCTCGCCGCCGGCACCCACGTGGTGCTCGACTCCCTGGAGGACTTCCCCGACTGGCTGGACGAGCACCTGCTGGACCAGCGCCTGGCGGCCCTGGACGCGCGGCTGCGGGAGCTCGGGTCGGTGGTCGTCGCGTTCAGCGGGGGCGCCGACAGCGCGCTGCTCCTGGCGGCCGCGGTGCGGGCGCTCGGCACCGAGCGGGTGGTCGCGGCGACCGGCTACTCCGACTCGCTGCCGGCGGTCGAGCGCGRCCCGGGGCGCGACTTCGCGGCGTCGCTGGGGGTGCCGCTGCTGACCCCCCGCACCCACGAGATGGAGCGCGAGGGCTACCGAGCCAACTCCGGGGAGCGCTGCTACTTCTGCAAGGCCGAGCTCATCGAGACCCTGCGGCCGCTGGCCGACGAGCAGGGCATCGCCCACGTGGCGACCGGCACGAACGCCGACGACGCGGTGGCCGGCTTCCGCCCCGGCATCCGCGCCGCGGCCGAGCGGGGGGCGGTGACCCCGCTGCTGGACGCCGGGCTCACCAAGGACGACGTACGCCGTGCCTCGCGTCGCTGGGGCCTGCCCACCTGGGACAAGCCCGCGGCCGCGTGCCTCTCCTCGCGGGTGGCCTACGGCATCGAGGTGACCCCGCACCGGTTGGCTCGCGTGGAGCGCGCCGAGGCCGCGGTCCGGGTCGCGCTGGCCGACGCGGGGCTGGAGAGCAGCGACCTCCGCGTCCGCGACCTGGGGGAGCGGGGCAGCGT
>NZ_JBFUMD010000698.1:0-1390 GCF_054049555.1 Nocardioides sp. P5_C9_2 | reverse complement strand
CTCCCGGCACCCGGCTGCCCATGCCCACGAAGGTGTCGCTGAGCGCCGACACGAGCAGGTAGAGCCGCTGCCCGGCGGGCACGTCGACGGCCACCGAGGGCAGGTCGATCCGACGCGGCGCGCCCAGCACCGGGGCGGCCTCGTCGACGGGCAGGACGTTGTTCTGCACCAGCGTGGCGTCGGCGGGGCTGGTGCCCACGGCGAGGCCGTAGAAGGCTCGGCTGTGGAGGCCGAGCGCCGTCATGGTGCCGGTGAGGTGGGGCGTGCCGGCGAGGCGGAGGGGGCCCGGTGCGATCTCGTAGGCGAGGGGCGCGCCGGCCGCGGTCGGGCTGGTGACGGTTCCCACGGCCAGCGTCGTGGTGGGCGCGGGGGAGCGAACGGTCGTGCAGGTCGACGCCGGGGTGGCCAGGTGGAGCCGGCCGTAGCCCCGCAGCCCGGTCCGCCGACCCTTGAGCTGCTCGTCGAAGAAGCGCTTGCTCAGCGCCTCGAAGGTGCCGCCGGCCAGCTTCGCCGAGCACGGGTCGGACGTCACCGAGATGCCGCGCGGCAGGAGGCCGGGCAGCACGTGCCCGCCGTTGTAGGCGACGAAGATGCTGTGCCGCCGGGCCCTGCCGGTGAGGGCCGACCGCCAGTTGGCCAAGCCCTGCTCGAGCGGGAAGAGGCTGTCCGTCGTCCCCTGTCCGAAGAGCACCGGGATCGGCAGCCGGCGGCCCTGCGCGACGTGGAAGGCCGGACCGTTCTGGGCGAAGAAGGTCGGCATGTCCTCCGTGCCGGGGATCGAGCCGTCCGGCCAGGTGCCGGTCGCGGCACCCTCGCCGAGCGCCTTGTAGACGCGCGGCGGCAGCGCGTCGGTGGGCAACGAGGCGGCCGACAGGGCCGCCGCCCAGGCGGTGCGGACCACGCCCTCGGGGGCCAGGCTCTCGTTGAGGTCGTTCCAGGTGATCTMGGGCGCCATCGCGTCGAGGATCGGCCGTCCTCGGCGCTCGAGGCTCGTGAAGGCGGCGAGGAACTGGTAGCCGCCGCCGTAGGAGCCGCCGATCGCGCCGAGGCGCGGGTCGSCCGGCCCGTCCTTGCGGACCCACGGGAGCCGGGCCATCACCCGGATCAGCCGCGCGACGTCCTTGCCCTCGACGGCCGGGTTCTCGACGTACGCGTGACCACCGGACTCCCCGAAGCCGCGCTGGTCGAAGGACAGCACGCCGTACCGGCTGTCGAGGAAGGTCGCGAAGGCCGCCGGGTCGGTCGTCCGCGACCCGCCCCAGCCGTGGCTGTGCCAGATCATCGGCACCGGGTGCCGTCGGGAGGCCYCCGCGGGCTTGAAGAGGGAGTAGCAGATCTCCACCGGCGTGCTCGAACCGGGATCCGGGACCGACCTCACGCAGTCCTCGAC
>NZ_JBFUMD010000697.1:0-1402 GCF_054049555.1 Nocardioides sp. P5_C9_2 | reverse complement strand
CCCGCTGGCACGACGTGGACTTCCACGCCGAGTCGCTGGCGCTCGCCGAGGCGGTGGTCCGCGCCGAGCACCACTCGCCGGAGGAGATCACCTCCCGCCTGCACGCCGCGGGCTCGCTGGTCTGGGGGAGGAGCCGCGACCACCAGCGGAGCGCGACCATCGCCGACCTCTTCGGCGAGGCCGGGCTCGAGCACGACCCCGAGCTCCTGCGCGCCTACTACGAGTTCTGGGAGCCGCACACCGCCACCGACCCGGAGTGCCGCCCGATGTTCGCGGAGCTGCGTGCCATGGGCCTCAAGGTCGGGGTGCTCTCCAACACGATCTGGCCTCGCGAGTGGCACGTCGGGTTCTTCGAGCGCGACGGCGTCTACGACCTCGTCGACGGGGACGTCTACACGAGCGAGATCCCCTGGACGAAGCCGTCGGCCCGCGCGTTCGGCGCCGCGATGGCGGCCGTGGGCGTGGACGACCCGGCGGCCTGCGTCTACGTGGGCGACCGGCTCTTCGACGACATCTGGGGAGCCCGGGCGGCGGGGATGCACACGATCCACGTGCCGCTGAGCACCATCCCGGCCGAGCAGGTCGGCCACACCGAGGGCGAGCCGCACGCGGTGGTCCACGCGCTGTCGCAGGTGCCCGACGCCGTCCGCGGACTCGGCTGACCTCCGGCCCGACTTTTGCAGGTTTGCGCAGCGCAGAAAGATGCAACCACCGGGAGGTGGGCGGAGGCCTTCGGGTACTGCATAGTTCTGCATGTGCCGCCGCCACCCCACATGGCGCGGTGCACGGGTGATGCTGATCGACCCTGGTCCGCGTCCTCACCGAGTGGGGGAGATCTCGGGACTTCCCCACTCGGTAAGGGCGCGGACCGTCCCCATGTCGGGGTGGTGCCGCCGGAGGGGATCCTGGCTACGAGGTCCCGAGCTCGGGCGCCCCGGGGAACGCCGTGGGTCTGCCCCCCAGCCGCAGCTGGAGCACGGCCGCCTCGGTGAGCGCGGTGGCGGCCCAGCGGCGCTGCGAGCCGGCCGACTCGGCCACCAGCGCGGCGTACGTCTCGGCGCAGGACTGCTCGGTGAGCAGCGCGGCCCGGGCCACCCTTGATGCGCCGGACAGGCTCACGGGCTCCTCGTACGCGGCCCCGGCCGCGACCGGGGCCGCGCCGAGGTCCGCGACCATCAGTCGCAGCTGGTCCCGGCGGGCGCGGTGCACGCGGTAGCCGTCCTGCAGCGCCGCGAAGAGCGCCGGGTCCGTGGACTGCGACGTGCGACCGCCGTAGAGGCCGTAGAGGTGCAGGGCGGCGTGCTCCGCCGACAGGGTCGCCTGGAGGGCCTCGAGCGTGCTCATGCGACCGGAGCCCCGGTGACGTCCTGGACGCCGAGGACGGTGAGGTGCTGGGTCAGGG
>NZ_JBFUMD010000696.1:0-1405 GCF_054049555.1 Nocardioides sp. P5_C9_2 | reverse complement strand
GTCACGGTGAGGACGAGCCGCTCCAGCGTGTACGACGCGTCGTGGGCCCGACCCTTGATGTCCGCGTCGGCGGTGGCCACCGCCCGCAGTGCCGCGCCGATCGCGTCCGGCGTCCAGGCGCGGGACTGGTCGCGCACCTGCTTGACCTTCCACGGCGGGACGCCGAGGTCGCGCGCCAGGTCGTTGTCCCGCGCCCCGCGGGCCGAGCCGAGGTAGCGCGCCAGGCTGCGCGCCGAGCTGGCCATCGCCGAGGTGATGAGCACGGTGGCCGTGCCGCCGTCGAGCGCCCAGCGCAGCTCCTCGAGGGCCGCCTCGCGACGTCCGGAGAAGGCGGCGTCGGCGACCGCGAACGAGGTGGCCTCCGCCCGGCCCCCGAAGTAGCGCTTGACCTTGTCGACGCTGATCGGCTCGCCGGGGAAGTCGTTGGTCAGCTGGTGGGCGGCGGCCGCCAGCGAGCGCAGGTCCTGCCCGACCGCGGTCACCAGGAAGGCCGACGCGTCGTGGGCGATCGTCGCGCCGTGGCCGGCGAACTCGGCGGACACGAAGCTGGTCAGCTCGCTCCGCTTGATCTCCTCGGACTTGACCTCGGTGACCGCCGAGAGCTTGCGCAGCTTGGTGAGCAGCCCGGATCCCTTGGGCCCGCCCCCGTGGACCAGCACCAGGGCGATGTCGTCCGCCGGGGCGCCGGCGTAGTCGAGGAGTCCGTCGACCGACTCGTCGGGGAGGTTCTCCAGGCCGCGGACGATGACGCACCGCGTGGTCGAGAACAGGGACGGGGCGGCCATCTCCCCCAGGGTCGCCAGCGTCAGGTCGGAGGCCGCGGCCTCGCCGATCTCGGCCTCCGGGTCGTGGGCTCGCACGGCCTCACGCACCGAGCCGACCGTGCGCTCGCTGAGGAACTCCTCCTTGCCCGTCACGAGGACGACGCGACCGAGGACCTGCGCGGCGGTGGGGGTGCGACTCATGGTGGGCCAACCCTAGCCGCGGGTACGGACACCCAGCGCACCGTCGTCGACGGTCACCAGGATGTCGCCGTCGAGGTCGGTGCGCCGCACCTGGGCACCCGTCGCGGTCAGCGCGGCCAGCACGTCCGCGGAGGGATGGCCGTAGTCGTTGTCGGCGCCGACCGACACCAGGGCCAGCCGTGCCCGCACTCCGAGCAGGAGGTCGAGGTCCTGGTGCCGCGACCCGTGGTGCGGCACCTTGAGCACGTCGACCTCGACGCCCGCCAGCAGCCGCTGCAACGACGCCTGCGCGGATGGCTCGACGTCCCCGGTCAGCAGGATCCGCACCCCGCGCACCTCGGCCAGCAGCACCACGCTGGCGTCGTTGGCGGCACTCTCCTCCCCCACCTCGTCGGGTGGCGAGCCGTCCGCCGGCCAGAGCGTCTGCACGGTCACCTCCC
>NZ_JBFUMD010000695.1:0-1409 GCF_054049555.1 Nocardioides sp. P5_C9_2 | reverse complement strand
CTTGGTGCCAGCGATCACCTCGTCGCGGTACCCGATGAACTTCGCCGGTGCACCGAACGACACCACGCCGATCAGGTTCCCGGCCCTCTTGTAGCCGACGATGGTGCCCTTGACCGGTCCCCCGTCGAGACCCTCGCCCTCGAGCTGGACCACCTCGTCGGCGATGTCGGTGCGGCCGAGCAGCTGGACCTTCAGCCCGAACTGGTCCGACCAGACGTACGGCGGCGCAAGATCGGGCGTGTCCTTGAGCAGGATGTCCGTCGCGACCAACCTGGCCTGATCGCTGGCGTTCGTCCAGTGCTCGTTGCGCGCGTAGCCGCGGCGCGGCTGGTCCCACCACGAGGTGGAGTCGCCGAGTGCCCAGACCATGGGAAGTGGGGGGACACGACCGGTGCCGCCAGCAAGGATCCCATCGCCGACCGGAAGCTCCGTGCCCTGCAACCAGCCGACGTCGGGAACCGACCCGACGGAGACCAGGATGGTGTCGGCCGAGACCTTGTCGCCTCCCTCCAGCTCGACGGTCTGGGCGTCGACGAAACAGGTGACGCGGGTCTTGGTCCGCAGGTCGACGCCGGCCTCGGCGAACAGGCGGGCGATCAGTGCGGCTGCCTTCGCACCGACCTGGCGCTCACACGGCTGTGGCTCGGCCTCGAGGACTATCACGTTCACGTCGGCGGCGCGGGCTGCGGTGGCCACCTCGGCCGCGATGAATCCGCCGCCGACGATCAGCAGCGTCGACCCCTGAACAAGCTTCTCCTTGAGGGTCAGCGAGTCCTGCAGGGTGCGCAGTGTCAGCACTCCGTCGGGCTGGCCGGGGATCGTGCGGGGCACGGCCCCCGTGKCGATCACGGTTGCATCGGTGCGCAGGTGGGCGCCGTCGCTGAGGTGTACGGTCCAGACACCGAGGCCGATGGACGAAACGCCGAGCTTCAGATCGACGTCGAGTTCCTTGAGCGCCTCGACGTCGCGGAAGGTGACCTTCTCCGACTCCCATGCCCCGGTCAGGACCTGCTTCGACAGTGGCGGGCGGTCATAGGGGAGCGCGTCCTCCTTGCCGACGAGGGTGAGGGTCCCGGTGTAGCCCTCCGTGCGTAGTTGCTCGCAGACCCGGAGCCCGGCGAGGCCGGCCCCGATGACGACGATCGAGCTGGGAACGATATGAGCCATTGTCTTTTCCTCACTGGTGCTTGCTAGAGCGATAGGCCGACGAGCTTGACGTCGAGGTATTCGTCGATGCCCTCGGCACCGCCCTCACGCCCCAGCCCGCTGATGCCCGTGCCGCCGAAAGGCGCCTGTGCGCCCGTCGGATTGATATCGTTGACCCCCACGATGCCGAAGCGGAGAGCCTCCACCACACGCACCGCCCGACTCAGGTCGTTGGTGTAGATGTAGGAAGCGAGGCCGTACGC
>NZ_JBFUMD010000694.1:0-1410 GCF_054049555.1 Nocardioides sp. P5_C9_2 | reverse complement strand
GTCCTTGGTCACTCCCACCGCGTCGACGGCGAGTGACTCGCCCGTTCGTGTGTCGTCCATGCGGGGGACGCTAGGGAGGTCTGCATGAAGGGACCATGAAGTCACCGGCACCGCGAGAGGGTGGGGGCGTGCACATCCTGGTGGCCGAGGACGACGCCCGACTCGCCGAGCTGCTGGCCCAGTCGCTGACCGAGGCCGGCTGGGAGGTCGAGGTGGTCGGCGACGGCCGGGCCGCCCACGGCCGTGCCCTGCCCGGCGGCCTCCCCTACGACGTGCTGCTGCTGGACTGGATGCTGCCGGGGATGGACGGGGTGACGGTGTGCCGGCGGCTGCGCGACGCCGGGGTCACCACGCCGGTGCTGATGCTCACCGCCCGCGCCGACGTGCGGGACCGGATCGCCGGCCTCGATGCCGGCGCCGACGACTACCTCCCCAAGCCCTTCGACCTCGACGAGCTGCTGGCGCGGGTGCGCGCCCTGCGCCGCCGCAGCAGGTACGACGAGGGGTCGCCCATCGAGGTCGGCGACCTCGTCGTCGACCCGGGTGCCCGACGCGTGCACCGCGGTGACACGGAGGTGGAGCTGACCGCCCGCGAGTTCGACGTGTTGCACCTGCTGGCCTCCCGGGCCGGGACCGTGGTGTCGCGCTACACCATCCTCGACGAGGTGTGGGACGGCGAGACCGACCTGCGCAGCAACGTCATCGACGTCTACCTCGCCTCGATCCGCGCCAAGATCGACCGCCCGTTCGGCACGTCGACCATCACCACCGTGCGCGGGGCCGGCTACCGCGTCGAGGTCCCCGCGTGACGCGGTCCGGGCGCCCCGGGCAGGGCCGGCTGACCGGATGGCCRCTGCGGGTGCGCCTGGTGGCGGGCTTCGCCGCGGCGATGCTGGTGCTGCTCACCGCTGCCGGGGCGTTCGTCTACTGGCGCGTCGAGTACGCGCTGGACCGCGGGCTCGACACCGAGCTCGCCCGGGCGGCCGCGACCATCGCCCCCCTCGTCGACCCCGACGGCGAGGTCGGTCCCGACTCGGGCAGTGTCGACTCGGGCAGTGTCGACTCGGGCAGTGCGGATGCGACCGGCGTGGCCTGGCAGGTGGTGGACGACGACGGGGTCCTGCTGGACCGGGGTGCCTCCGCCCCCCGCGAGCCGATGGTGGGTCCCGGCGTGCTGGTCGGAGAGGCGGACGTCCGCACGGTCGACGTCGGCAGCGTCCTGCCGATCTCCGTGGCGCCGTACCGCGTGCGCGCCACCCGCCTCGACGCCGGTGGACACCTGCTGGTCGGGGTCCGGCGCGACCACCGGGACGAGGCGCTGCGCGAGCTGCTCGCCCAGCTGGCGCTCGCCGGGCTCGGCGCCCTGGTGGTCGCGTCGCTGGTCGGCGACCGGCTGGCCCGGGCGGCCCT
>NZ_JBFUMD010000693.1:0-1426 GCF_054049555.1 Nocardioides sp. P5_C9_2 | reverse complement strand
GTGCCGTACGGCGCGGAGGGGGTGTACGCCGCCGGCATGGCGAGGGTCTCGCGACGCTCCCCCTTGCGCAGCGGCACCTCCGGGGCCGGCGTGGCCCCCGTGTGGTCGTCGTGGCCGGACTCGGCCCCGGCGGACGACTCGGCTGCGGCGGCGTCCGTGGCCTGGGGGCCGGACGAATCCTCGCCGGACGTGGACGAGCAGCCCGCCAGGACGAGGACGGCGCCGGCGAGGGCGGCCACGAGTCGGCGGCTCATCCGGGGGGCCACTGGAGGGACCGTCCGCCGAGGACGTGCAGGTGGGCGTGGAAGACGGTCTGGCCGGCGCCGGCCCCGGTGTTGAAGACCGATCGGTAGCCGTCGGTGAGGCCCTCCCTGTCGGCGACGTCCGCGGCCGCCCGTAGGACGTCGGCCAGACCGGACGGCTCGTGGTGGGCCAGCTCGGCGGCGTCCGCGTAGTGGCTGCGCGGGACCACCAGCACGTGGGTCGGGGCCTGCGGGTGGAGGTCGCGGAACGCGACGGTCGTCTCGTCGGCGCGCACGATGTCGGCGGGGACGTCACCGGCCACGATCTTGCAGAACAGGCAGTCGTCGGGACGATCGGGCGCGGTCATGGGCCCAGCCTAAGTCCGGGGTCCCCGGCGTGTAACCGATTCGAGGCGTCGTACGTCCCACTAGCGTGAAACGCATGCGCACCACTTCCCTGGCCCTGTACGCCACGCTGACCCTGGGCCTGGCCTCGGGGCTGTCCGCCTGCTCCGACGACGGCGGGGCCGCCGGCGACCAGGCACCCGCGGGCGCCTCCGCGACCGACTCGGCCACCGACACCACCGACACCACCGGTTCCTCTGCCCCGGAGCCGACCGGCGAGCCCGGAGGGTCGGACTCGGAGAGCTCGGGCGACGACTCCACCGAGTCCTCCGGGGCCGCGGTGCCGGTCTACTTCGTGGGCGACACCCCGCAGGGGCCCCGACTCTTCCGCGAGTTCCAGCAGGTCTCCGGCGACCCGCTGACGGGGGCCGCCGACCTGGTGGACGGCGGCACCCCCCTCGACCCGGACTACCGCACCGAGTGGCCCGACGTGGGCATCGAGAGCGTGCAGGCCACCGACGGCGTGCTGCTCGTGACGATCCCCGGTGACGGCTTCACCGATCGGCCCGACGGCATGTCCAAGCGCTCGGCCCGGCTCGCCGTCCAGCAGCTCGTCTACACGCTCCAGGGCGTGCAGCAGGAGCGGGTGCCGGTGCAGGTGCAGCGCACGGGCAGCGACCCGGTGCTCTTCGGGCTCAGTACCGAGGCGCCCTTCACCACTGCTCCGGCCCTCGAGGTCTCGAGCCTGGTCTACGTGACGTCCCCCGCCCAGGGGGCGGTCGTCGAGGGCGACACCCTGGAGTCGAGCGGGGTGGCGTCCTCCTTCGAGGCCACCGTGC
>NZ_JBFUMD010000692.1:0-1432 GCF_054049555.1 Nocardioides sp. P5_C9_2 | reverse complement strand
ACCGACGAGGACTCCGAGACGACCGGCCACACCGGCGAAGGTCGCGGGAAGCAAACCGAGTCCCCCACGGACCGCCTGTCGTCGATCATCGAGGTTCTCAATGAACGGTTCGGGTTGGGTCTAGGGGAGGCCGACCAGTTGTTCTTTGAGCAGATCGAGGTCGAGGTTGCGACCAATGGCCGTGCTCAGGCAATCGCGCTCAATAACGACCAGACCCAGTTCATGACCGTCTTCGACGACCTCCTCGAAGGTGTCATCATCGACCGACAGACGGCCAACGACGCGCTGCTGACCGCGTTCCTCGACAAGCCCGACTTTCGCGAGGCGCTGACCACAATGATTGGCACCGAGTTCTACAAATCCATCCGCAACAACGCGACTCGCTAAACCCGTCTCTTCGACTCGTTCGACTAGTTGCCCGCCGACTCGCTGCGTTGGAGGATTCCGCTGACGCACGCGTGGGTGCTGGACGAGGATGCTGGCCAGGCGGTCAAGCGGGACCACGGCGACGTTGTCGTCAATCAGTGCGTGGGGGGTGGGGGAATGGTTCAGAAGTCTCAGGTCAACCGAGGACAAGTCGCGGCGCGAGCCAAGAAGCGTGCCTTGGCGAAGAGKGCTATCTCGGGCGCAGCKAAGTCCGCGGAGCCCAAAGGCCCGCAGCAGAAAGTTGCCGCGCCCGATCCCCAGGAGTGGAAAGGGCAACGCCCTGGACGTTGTCCCCTCTGTGGTGCCCGCGTCGCCTATGACGACGAATTGCGGATGAATGAACACCGGTTCAAGGACACCATCGCCGAGTGCGCCGCCTCTGACCGCGAGTTCCGGTGGATGCCTGAGACTGTGGAAGAGGGGTTGCCGAAGCGGCAGCGTGGCGGCGGTCCGATCCCGGCTAAGGACCTCGAGCGCATACGGCGCGTCGTCACTCAGGCTGTTTCGTTGCATCGCGACGCGGAGCGCGCCGGGAAACGGATGGCAGCGAAGCGGACTGACGAACGGCGGGCGGCAATCCGAAGGAAGTCCGCGAAGGCGAATCGAGCGAAGTCAAGTACATCGGACGTCATCCGATGCGTCTTGTGTGGCGACGAGTTCGAGCGACCTGGTGATGAGTCCTCGCGGCGCTGCACGATCTGCGACCCGCCGCGAAGTACCTCCGTCCGGGCCTTCCGAGGCGGTCTTCCCGGCCTCGGCCGAAGGTCATAGCGAGCGTCAGCATCGGCGTCTTGATCGGCGGACAGACTTCGACGCGGTTAGTGAGGCGTGGAGCAAGCAGCGGCTGCTGCTCGTTGTCTGGCTTCTGACTACGAAGAAGCCCGCGCCGGAGGCAAATCACGACGCGGGTCCAGACGAGGTGTCGGCCGATGCTGCGCCTACCACGGAATGGTCGGCTCCCAGAGGCGCATGAACGACGACGGTAGCCGTACGTGGTACATGAACC
>NZ_JBFUMD010000691.1:0-1445 GCF_054049555.1 Nocardioides sp. P5_C9_2 | reverse complement strand
GTCGTAGAGGGTGTCCCCGGGCAGGTGGACGGCACCGCCGGCCAGCCCGCGGAGCGCCTCGGCGTCCGCGGTGGGGAGGGGCGTGGGCTCGGGCACGGTCACCACCTCATGGGCTGGGCACGCCAGCATCGCCGGGGTGACTTGAGGATGACTTGAGCCGCCGGGCCATCCGCTCGTGCAGGAGGGCACGCTCGCCCGCGGGGATGTCGCCGTGGATCGCGTCGCGCACCAGTGGGTTGACGAACTCGAGCGGCTGGCCGTCGACGAGGATCTCGCTGCGAGCCAGGACGTCGAGGGCGCCCGCGACGTCCTCCTCCGAGTGCTGGGACAGGTCGGTCACCGTCCTCAGGTCGGCCGCCGGACCGAGCACGGCCACCGCGCGCGCGACCGTGGTGACGGCCGCCGGCATGCGACGCAGCCGCAGCGTCACGAGGGACGTGATCGCCCGCGACCCCACCGCCCGGACGGTGTCGACGTGGGCGGCGTCGGGCGGCACACCCTGGTCGGCCAGCGCGCGCAGCAGCTGGCGCAGGAGCAGCGGGTTGCCCGAGGTCATCCGGTGGCAGGTGGCGACGAACGTGTCGGCGCCGCGACCGAGCCGGTCGGTGACCAGGGCGGCCGTGCCGTCCTGCGTGAGTGGCGCGGGGTGCAGCACCGAGACCGCCTCGTTGCCGGCGATGTCGGCCAGCAGGTCGTCGTACTGGTGCGTCTCACCGGTGCGCATCGCCAGCACGACCAGTACGGGGAGTCCCTCGAGGCGCTTCAGCAGGTAGGCGATGAACTGCAGGGATGCCTCGTCGCTCCACTGGATGTCGTCCACGCACAGGACGAACGGGGCGGTCTCGGCGAGCTGGGTGGTGACCTCGCACAGACCGCGGAGCACGGCGAACCGATCCTCCCGGCGTACGACGTCGTCGACCGTCGTGCCGAAGAGCTGCCGGACCACCCCGTAGTCGAAGCCCTGCTCCAGGGCGCTGCTCCGCGCCGACCCCACCGGTACGACGGCCGCAGCGGCCACGCGTCGTACCTCGTCCAGCAGGCGGGTCTTGCCGATGCCGGCCGGGCCCTCGATCAGCAGGCAGCCGGAGACCCCGGCCCCGAGCTCCTCGAGCATGGTGCGCAGGACGGCCATCTCGCGCTCCCGGTCGACGAGCCCGTCGGGTGTCCGAGGTCGCGGGACCCGTCGGGTGGCGTCCTCCGCGACCGCGATCGCGGGCGTGGGAGCGTCGAGGTCCGGTGACTGGGCCAGCACCTCCGCCTCGAGCGAGCGGAGCGCAGGACCGGGGTCGACCCCCAGCTCGTCGGCGAGCACCTCGCGGGCCCGACGCAGCGCCGCCAGCGCCGCCGCCTGGCGGTGCGCGCGATAGAGCGCGAGGGCGAGGAGGCGCCAGCGCTCCTCGCGGAGCGGGTCCTCCGCCACTAGCGCCTCGAGGTCTCCGATGACG
>NZ_JBFUMD010000690.1:0-1445 GCF_054049555.1 Nocardioides sp. P5_C9_2 | reverse complement strand
CCTCAAGGACTACCCCGGCGCCGTCCTGGCCATCACCCACGACCGCTACTTCCTCGACAACGTCGCGGAGTGGATCCTCGAGCTCGACCGGGGCAAGACGCACCCCTACGAGGGCAACTACTCGACGTACCTGGAGACCAAGAAGGAACGTCTCAAGATCGAGGGCCAGAAGGACGTCAAGCGCGCGAAGATGCTCGAGAAGGAGCTCGAGTGGGTTCGCTCCAACGCCAAGGCCCGCCAGACCAAGTCCAAGTCGCGGCTGGCCCGCTACGAGGAGATGGCCAACGAGGCCGACAAGGCCCGCAAGATCGACACCGCGGACATCAACATCCCGCCGGGCCCGCGGCTCGGTGACGTGGTGCTCGAGGGCCGTCACCTGGTGAAGGGCTTCGAGGGCCGCACCCTGTGGAACGACATCTCCTTCACGCTGCCCCGTGCCGGCATCGTCGGCATCGTGGGTCCCAACGGTGTCGGCAAGACCACGCTGTTCCGGATGATCACCGGCGACGAGAAGCCCGACACCGGCGAGCTCGTGGTCGGGCAGACGGTCAAGCTCTCCTACGTCGACCAGAGCCGCGGCGGCATCGACCCCACGAAGAACGTCTGGGAGGTCGTCTCCGACGGTCTCGACTTCATCAAGGTCGCCAACTTCGAGATGAACTCGCGGGCGTACGTCGCCTCGTTCGGCTTCAAGGGCCCCGACCAGCAGAAGAAGGCCGGCGTCCTGTCCGGTGGTGAGCGCAACCGTCTCAACCTGGCGCTGACGCTCAAGCAGGGTGGCAACGTGCTGCTGCTCGACGAGCCCACCAACGACCTGGACGTCGAGACGCTGTCCGCGCTCGAGGATGCCCTCCTCGACTACCCGGGCTGTGCCGTGGTCACCTCGCACGACCGGTGGTTCCTGGACCGCGTCGCGACCCACATCCTGGCGTGGGAGGGCAACGAGGAGGACCCCGCCGCGTGGTTCTGGTTCGAGGGCAACTTCGCGTCGTACGAGGAGAACAAGATCGAGCGTCTCGGTGTCGAGGCCGCCCGCCCGCACCGGGTGACGCACCGCCGGCTGACGCGCGACTGAGGCGCGCACGCACCAGCACGACCACCTACGACGGCCCGGCTCGCGCGATGCGTGCCGGGCCGTCGTCGTGACGTCTGGTGCGGGTGGCTCCGGGCCGCCCGAGCGGGTCAGGGGCCGGTGGCCCCGTCGCGCAGGTCCATCTCCGGGTGCCCGCTGATGAGGTGGTCGGTGACAGCGTCCATCGCCCGCCCGACGGCCGCGAAGTCGGCGCCGTCCACGCGGTCGACGAGGTGGGCGCGGACGCCCTCGACGTGGCGCGGAGCCGCCTCGACCAGGAGCTCGTAGCCCTTGTCGGTCATCGTCGCGACGATGCCGCGACCGTCCTCGGGGGTGCTGCCGCGGACGACGTACCCGGCCCGCTGCATGCGGT
>NZ_JBFUMD010000689.1:0-1452 GCF_054049555.1 Nocardioides sp. P5_C9_2 | reverse complement strand
CGTCCGGAGATACTCGTAGGCACGTTCGCGCCCCGATCGTGGGGTGTGCATCCTCGCTTCCTAGCAGTCCGGAGGGGCCGCCATGACCGGTTCGCGCAGACTCGCCGTCGCCGCCGCCCAGGTGCGCAGCGGCACCGACCCCGTCGCCAACCTCGACGAGGCCGTCACCGCCGTACGCCGGGCGGCCGACGCGGGCGCGCGCCTGGTCGTGCTCCCCGAGGCCACGATGGCCAGCTTCGCCCGCAACCCGGCGCGGGCCGCGGAACCCCTCGACGGCCCCTTCGCGACCGGTCTCCGCGACGCCGCGGCGGTCGCCGGGGTGACCGTGGTGGTCGGGCTCTTCGAGCCGGCCGACGACGGCCGGGTGCACAACACGCTGCTCCTCACCGGGCCGGCCGGCGACGCGACGTACCGCAAGGTGCACCTCTTCGACGCCTTCGACTCCCGCGAGTCCGACACGGTCGCGCCGGGGGAGGGCTACGTCGTCGTGGACGTCGACGGCGGGGACGCCGGACCGGTCCGGGTCGGGCTCGCCACCTGCTACGACGTGCGCTTCGCCGACCAGTTCACCGCGCTCGGCGCTCGAGGCGCCGAGCTCGTGGTGCTGCCCGCCTCGTGGGGGGACGGGCCGGGCAAGGCCGACCAGTGGGACGTGCTCGTGCGGGCGCGCGCCCTCGACGCCCAGGCCTGGCTGCTCGCGGCCGGGCAGGCATGGCAGGAGCCGGTGCGGGGCGCACCTCTCGGGATCGGTCGCAGCGCGCTGGTCGACCCGCTGGGGTCGGTGCGTGCCCGGCTCGACGCGGACCCCGGCCTGCTGATCGGCGAGGTCGACCTCGACCTGGTGGCCGACGTCCGGGCCCGCATCCCCGTCCTGCCCTGAGCGGAGCAGACGCCGGGTAAGTCAGGAGGCCGCCCCGAGCAGGGTCCGGACCGTGTCGTGCCCGAGTGCGACGACGAGCGTGGGCAGGCGCGGACCCCGGTCGGCGGAGACCAGCAGGTGGTAGAGCAGTCGGAAGAAGTCCTTCTGGTCGGCCTTGACCTGCTCGGTCGGGGCGTCCTCGAAGCCGAGCCCACGCGCCACCTTGGGCACCCCGTAGACCACCGCGGTGACCTCGTCGAGGTCCATCGAGGCGGGCAGGCGGTCCAGGAAGATCCGCAGCCACAGCTCCTCGTCCTCGCTCAGCGAGGCGAGCCGCTCGGCGTCCGGGGTCTCGCGCACGATGGTGCGCTCGTCCTCGGGCAGGGCGGCGGTCCACGCCATCGCCCGGTCCAGCCGCGGCTGGAGCTCGTCGACCGAGACGTGCGCGTGGCCCACGTCGCCGACGATGCGGCTGATCTGGTCGCGGGAGCCGGCCGTCACGTCGGCGACCGAGGAGAGCACCCGGAACGGGACGACCACGGCCGGGGTGGGCAGCCGGCCGGCCGCCTGGGTGGAGGACGCCCGCTCGAAGG
>NZ_JBFUMD010000688.1:0-1460 GCF_054049555.1 Nocardioides sp. P5_C9_2 | reverse complement strand
CCGCCGCCCGCACCTGGAGCAAGCAGACCGTGCAGTACGCCGCCCTGGCCCGGGTCACCGGGCCGGGGCTGCTCGCCTCCTCCGAGCCGAGCTGGATCGAGCACCGCCGCCTCGCCGCCCCCGCCTTCCACCACCAGCGCCTCGAGGCGGTCGGCGACCAGGTGCGCGCCGCGGCCGAGACCGCCATCACCGCGCGGCTCGGGTCGCGCTCGCCCACCAGCGGCGAGGTGGTCGACGTCGCGGCCCTCACCCACCGCATCGGCCTCGATGCCGTCGGGCGGGCGCTGTTCTCCGCGGACCTCTCGGGCCACGCCCAGGCGCTGCTCGACGCGACGAGCGACGCGGCCGAGCTGGTCGTCCGGCTGGGACGGTCGATCCTCCCCCGGGCCGAGTGGACACCCACCAGGACCAACCTCCGGCTGCGCTCGACGCGGCGTCGGCTGGACGCGATCACCGCCGAGATCATCGCGGAGCGCCGCGGGCGCCGCCGGCTCTCGCCCGCCGGCGCGCACGGCGACGACCTCCTCGGGCTCCTGCTGGACAGCGGGCTCACCGACCCCGAGATCCGCGACGAGCTGGTCACCATGGTCATCGCCGGCCACGAGACCGTGGCCGCCGCGCTGGCCTGGACGCTGATGCTGCTGGCCGAGGACCAGCCCGCCCAGGACCGGGTGCGCGCCGAGCTGGCCGCCCATCCCGGATCCGTGTCGCTGCTCGGCCACCGCGAGACGCTGCCCTGGACGCGGTCCGTCGTCGACGAGGCGCTGCGTCTCTTCCCGCCCGCCTGGGCCCTGTCGCGGCGCTCGCTGGAGGCCGACGTCATCGGCGGCCGCGAGGTCCCGGCCGGGACGTTGGCGATCATCAGCCCGTGGCTCATGCACCGTCGCGCCGACCCGTGGACCGATCCGCTGGCCTTCCGTCCGGAGCGGTTCCTCGACGGGGGCGCCGGCCGTACCGGCTACCTGCCGTTCGGGCAGGGGCCGCGTCTGTGCATCGGCCGCGAGTTCGCGCTCGGCGAGATGGTCCTGGTGCTGAGCGAGCTGCTGCGCGACCACCGCCTCGACGTACCGCCGGGCTGGACCCGCCCCGTGGCGCAGGCGCAGGTCGCCGTGCACCCCCGCGGCGGCATGCCGCTCGTCGTCACCCGCACCGCCGGCGTGCGCGCATGACCGTTCTGCTCGCGATCCTCCTCCTCGCCGCGGCCGTCGGCGGCGGCCGGCTGGTCGCCGACCTGCGCACGATCCCCCGCGGGACCGGGTACGCCGACCGGTCGGCGTCGGTGTCCGTCGTCGTCCCGGCGCGGGACGAGGAGGCCACCCTCCCGGCGCTGCTGGCGTCCCTGCGCGAGCTGGTGGTCGGCGTCGGCGAGGTCGTCGTGGTCGACGACGGCTCCCGGGACGCCACGGCCGCGGTCGCCCGGGCCGCGGGCGCCACCGTCCTGCCCGCCACCGCCCCGCCGC
>NZ_JBFUMD010000687.1:0-1461 GCF_054049555.1 Nocardioides sp. P5_C9_2 | reverse complement strand
GTGACGTACTGCACGAGGCCCACGACGCCCTGCGCCAGCTCGAGCACCAGCAGGGCCAGCGCCGCCCGGGCGAGGATCGGGGTCCCGACCCGACGGGCGAGGACGACGAGGCCCAGCGTCAGGGCGAGGAGCAGGTACACCGCTCCGGCGTGGACGTGGGACATGACCTGGGGGTCCAGTCCCGTACGACGCGAGTCCAGGTCGCCCGAGTGGGGACCGCTGCCGGTCACCACGGTCCCGAGGTAGAGGACGACCCAGGTGACGGCGAAGACGGCCCAGGTCAGCATCGCCAGGCGCGGGGACGCGTCCCGGTCCGGGGACCGGAGCTCGTCGAGGAGCACCACGCAGACGCCGATGATGGCCATCGAGACGAGCAGGTGCAGGGACACGATCCACGGGTTGAGGTCGGTGTGCACCGTGATGCCGCCGATCACCGCCTGGACGGGGATCCCGAGCACCACGACGGTCGCCAGCCAGAACGGGCGCCAGGCCCGCTGCCCGCGCCACGTACGGACGAGGCCGACCAGCATGGTGACCCACAGGGCCACGGCCAGGACCACCAGCACGAACGTCAGCATCCGGTTGCCGAACTCGATCGCGCCGTGGATGCCCAGCTCGCCGTGGGCGACGTACGAGTCGTCGGTGCAGCGCGGCCACGTCGGGCAGCCGAGCCCGGATCCGGTGAGGCGCACGGCGCCGCCGGTGATCACGATGCCGATGTTGGCGACGAGGTTGGCCACGGCCAGTGCCCAGGCGAGGCGCCGGAAGCCGGTGGAGGGGTGCAGGCGGGTCAATGTCATTCCCAGGTGAAGGTGCGTGCGGTCAGCAGGGTGCCGACGGCACCCCAGGCGATGAGGACGAGGAGGGCGGTGAGGTCGAGGTGGGCGTCCACGAACGCGGCGCGCATCGCGTCGCCCAGGGCCGCCGAGGGCAGCCACTGGATGACGCCGGACGCGGCGCCGTACGACGACGTGGGCAGCACCACGCCGCCCCCGGCCATCAGGAGCAGGTAGACGAGGTTGGCCAGGGCCAGGGTCGCCTCGGCGCGCAGGACCCCGGCGACGAAGAGTCCCAGGGAGGCGAAGGCCCAGGTGCCGGCGGCGACGGCGAGCACGGCCGAGATGAGCGAGGTGGCCGGGGCCTCGAGCGTCGGTCGCCAGCCCAGCAGCAGTCCCACGACGACCAGCGACACCAGCTGGAGCGTCACCACCTCGAGCAGGGCCAGGACCTTGCCGAGCAGCAGGCCGTGGCGGGGGAGCGGCGAGGCGCCGAGCCGCTTGATGACGCCGTACCGGCGCTCGAAGCCGGTGGCGATCGCCACCGACGTGAACGCCGTCGACATGATCGCCAGGGCCAGCACGCCCGGGGTGAGGACGTCGACGGCCCGGTGTCCCTCGAGGTCGAGGCCGAGCCGGTCGGCGCCGGCGACGCCGCCGACGAGGATGATGACGGGGATGTCTA
>NZ_JBFUMD010000686.1:0-1465 GCF_054049555.1 Nocardioides sp. P5_C9_2 | reverse complement strand
CGCAGGGTGGACCACTGCTGCACCAGCTGCGTGGTCAGCCGCTCGCGCCGCGAGTCCTCCTCGCTGGTCGCACGGACGCCGCTGTCGTCGTCGACCCCGTCGTCGACCCCGTCGTCGTCCACGTCGTCGTCCCTACCCGCGCTGCCGCCGGGCGCCGCCCGGCCCACGTCCTCCGGGCTCACCGGATCGTCTCCCTCACGGGTGCAGGCTACTCATCGGCTCCGGTCGCCAGACGCTGCACCAGCCGGTGCGCCGCCTCGGGGTGCTCGGCGACGAGCAGGCCGGCGGCGGCCAGCACGTAGTCACGGTCGACGACCACGCGGGGGGCCCGCGGCAGCTGCCACCCGCCCTCGACGTGCTCGCCCGTGCTGGGTAGGAGCACGCGTCGTACGACGCCGTCGGCGCCGTGCCGCAGCACCCCGCCGGAGCCCACCAGCAGGTCGACCTCGCGCAGGTCCTTGCCGCTGCGCTCGACGACGCGGCCCTCCGGGCTGACGACGACCCGGCTGCGACCGGCGTGCCGCTTGAGGGCCAGCTCGACGGCGGCGCGGGYGATGGCCTCGTCGACCTCGCGCTCCTCGTCCTCGTGCTCCGGGTCGTCGGCCGGCAGGAACCCGGGGTCCGCGTGCCGGCGGGCCGCCGCGTCGGCGAGCTCGACCAGGCCGGCCTCCGCGACCGTGCTGACCGCCGACCAGCGCATCCCGAGGTCGCCCTCGACCGTGCGGGTGACGGGGGTGAGCGCGACGACCTCGCGGGACAGGCCCCTGCCCTCGACGGACGTGGACTCGGGGTCCAGCTCCACCACGGTGTGCACGTCCGTCGTGGCGCCGCCGATGTCGACGACCACCACGTCCCCGGCCCCCGGGTCCTCCGGGCCGAGGCCGCGGGCGAGCAGCTCGACGCCGGTGAGCACCACGTCGGGCGTGGCCCCGCGGACCATCGCGGTGAAGACGTGGCCGTCGGCCGAGGTGTGCGCGCTGAGGTGCTTGCCCCCGATCACGTGGGACAGGAACATCTCGCGGATCGCCGCGCGGGCACTGTCGGGGGCCAGCACGCCGATGCGGGGCACGACGTTGTCGGCGACCACGACGGGCAGTCCGCCGAGGACCGCGGTCACCTCCGTCTGCGCCTCGACGTTGCCGGCGACCACCACCGGCCCGCGCCAGCCGCCGTCGACGATGCCGCGGGCGGCGGCCAGCAGCGGCTCGGCATTGCCGCCGTCGGTGCCACCGGTCAGCAGCACCACGTCGGGGTCCTCGAGGTCGGACAGGTCGTCGTCGCGGCTGATCGCGCGCACCGCGACGACCTTGCCGCCGCTGGACAGCGCGACCCGGCGCCCGGCCTCGGCGGTGACCAGCTCCTCGTTGCCGACCACCGCGATGCGCAGCCCACCACCGGCGCTGGAGCACGCCAGCACGTCGGCGTCGGCCGCGCGGGCGTCCTGGGCGACCAGGACGGCCAGGCA
>NZ_JBFUMD010000685.1:0-1474 GCF_054049555.1 Nocardioides sp. P5_C9_2 | reverse complement strand
ATGTAGAATTGGTGCACCGCTTGATGTCCGCTGATCCCGAGTCTTTTCGGGAAACTGCACTCGAGGCGGCCTCATCGGTCCGCCAGCATCTAGGCATTGAGACGAGCCTCGACACGGTTTAGGTCTTGCGGCCGGTGACCGTGCGATCACTCCGTCGGCCTGTTGCACGAACGTGTGTGTCAGTTTCGATTAGTCGCCGGGTCTACCGGTTGGGTTCGTGGTGCACTCGTGTTCGACGATTTCAATCACCCGCGGGCCTTCTTCATCGGCGCGGGTAGTTGGCCATCCGAGGCCGTCCGACAATCGCGGTCGAGAAGACGGCGGTTGAAGACGTCCCTCGGCAGCATCGAGAAGGGCGATTCCATGGCTGCGTTGTGGCCGGCTGGGCCGTAGCAGCCCTTGGGCGGACCTGAGCTACGACGGTAGAGCGCGTGGTTGGACGTCGAGCTGCAAGTAGCGCGAGTCGCGGCCGGAGGCCGCCGCCCACCTCACCACGACGCGCATCGGGTTGAGTCCGCCGCCTATGGGAGCCGAGCCTTCGTCCGTGAGTGGTGCGTTGGCGACGATGCGGTCAGAGCAGCCGCCGTGATCGCGCAGTCGTGGACCTTGCTTTCCTCCGATCAGCGTCCGGTCCTGCCACTCATCCACATCGTCCGAACAGGGCCACCCGTTGGTAGCGGTGACACCGGTTTGACAGATCCTCTGGCATCCGAGGGTGTGCACGTGGTCGTCTAGTCCAGTGCGTCGCGAGGCGGGCATCCACGAACGAAGGACGCGTCACGACCCTGGTCGCCGGCGCGAGGGGAGATTGAGAGAGACTAGGCTTATGCGATTTGCGATGATCGGTACGCGGGGTGTTCCTGCCAAGTACGGAGGCTTCGAGACAGCCATCGAGGAGATCGGTTCTAGGTTGGTCGAGCGTGGCCACGCCGTGGATGTCTACTGTCGAAACCCTGGACAGGACCTGCGAGAGCACAAGGGGATGCGTCTGATCAACCTGCCGGCAGTGCGCAAACGATCCCTCGAAACGCTGAGCCACAGTGGGTTATCGGTGATGCATGCCGTCGCGAGCCGTCCAGATGCCGCGATCGTCTTCAACGCAGCTAACGCTCCGTACCTGCCACTGCTGAAGGCGGCCCGAATCCCCACGGCGGTGCACGTGGATGGCTTGGAGTGGAAGCGCGAGAAGTGGAAGGGCGCAGGGGCGCGCTACTACAAGCGGGCTGAAGAGAAAGCGGCTGCGTCGGGACTTCCCCTTATCGCGGACGCCCGGGGAATCGCGGACTACCTCTATGAGACCTACGGCCTCGACAGCCGCTTCCTGCCATATGGCGCACCCATCCTCGACCCGGGTTCAGATCGACTCTCCGAGTTGGGGCTAGAATCTCGGTCGTATCACCTGATCGTTGCGCGCATGGAGCCTGAGAACCATGTCGACCAGATCGTCCAAGGCTACGTCGCCACTCACCACGAC
>NZ_JBFUMD010000684.1:0-1489 GCF_054049555.1 Nocardioides sp. P5_C9_2 | reverse complement strand
CTCCGGTGCGAGCCCGGGTGCCGCGGGCCAGGGTCACCAGCTTGGTGTCCTCGGCGGACAGGTCGTCGTCAGTCATCGTCGCGCTCCTCGTCGTCGGCGTCCGCGCCGCGGGTGGACACCGGGGCGACGAGGACGGTGCCGATCTTGTTGCGGCGACCCGAGACCCGCTCGGCCTCGAAGCGCAGCCCGTGCGCCTCGACGACGGAGCCCGGGATGGGCACCCGGCCCAGCTGCTTGGCCATCAGCCCACCGACGCTGTCGACGTCCTCGTCGTGCACCGAGACGCCGACCAGCTCGTCGAGGTCGTCGACGGGATAGCGCGAGGAGACCCGGAAGGTGCCGTCGTCGAGGTACTCGACGTCGATCTCCTCCTCGTCGTACTCGTCGGTGATCTCGCCGACGATCTCCTCCAGGACGTCCTCGATGGTGATGAGGCCGGCGGTGCCGCCGTACTCGTCGACGACCACCGCGATGTGCTGGCGCCGCCCCTGGAGCTCGGTGAGCAGGGCGTCGACCGGCTTGGACTCAGGCACCCAGTGGACGGGTCGCATCACCTCGTCGACGCGCTGGGTGAACTCCACGTCGGGCTGCTCGAAGTCGCGTCGGACGAGGTCCTTGAGGTAGGCGATGCCCACGATGTCGTCGAGGTTCTCCMCGACGACCGGCACCCGGGAGAAGCCGCTGCGCAGGAAGAGGGACATGGTCTGGCGCAGGTTCTTGTGGCGCTCGATGTAGACGACGTCGGTGCGGGGCACCATCACCTCGCGGGCGATGGTGTCGCCGAGCTCGAAGACCGAGTGGATCATCTTGCGCTCACCGGACTCGATCACCGCCGACGCCTCGGCCAGGTCCACCAGCTCGCGCAGCTCGGTCTCGGTGGAGAACGGTCCCTCGCGGAAGCCTTTGCCCGGCGTGATCGCGTTGCCGAGCAGGATGAGCAGCTGCGGGATCGGGCCCAGGATGCTGGTGACGAAGGACAGGGGGCCGGCCGACAGGGTCGCCACCGTCTGGTCGTGCTGCCGGCCCACCGTGCGGGGAGCCACCCCGATGACCACGAAGGACACCAGCAGCATCGCGCCGACGGTGGTGAGGTACGCCGGCCAGAAGTCGCCGTGGTAGAGGTCGTGGACCCACAGCGCGACGAGCACGATGGCCGCGGTCTCGCACAGCAGCCGCAGCAGCAGCGCGGTATTGAGGTAGCGCGCCGGATCGTCGAGGATCGTCAGCAGTCGCCGCGAGCCCGACGCACCTTCGGCAACCAGCTCCTCGGCGCGGGCGTGGGAGAACCCGCCGATCGCGGCGTCGGCCGCGGAGAAGAGGCCGGCCAGCACGACCAGCGAGGCTGCCACCAGGAGCAGCCAGATGTCCGCGATCACTGCGTCGGACCAGGGGCCGAGGCCCGCCACTCCTCCAGGAGCTCGGCCTGCAGGCCGAACATCTCCTCGTGCTCCTCCGGCTCGGCATGGTCGTAGCCGAGGAGGTGCAGGAT
>NZ_JBFUMD010000683.1:0-1492 GCF_054049555.1 Nocardioides sp. P5_C9_2 | reverse complement strand
ATCTACACTCGCTTATTGGTGGGCAGCGTCTTTTGTGTTTAAGAGACTCCTCCTGAGCCCGTCCGCCGCGCCCKCGGGCGCGGCGCCTCCGCGTGGTCGAATCCGCTGTGGGCGAACAGGGGCGGTCATCGCGTGGAAGTGTCCGTCCTTCCGGCTACTGTCGCTCACGTGAACCAGAACTCCAGCCCAGCTCTCTCGCCCGAGATGAACGGCGCCGGGTCGATGTACGGACTCGACGACCACATCTACCAGCGGCTGCTTCGCGAGCGGATCGTCTTCCTCGGTTCCGAGGTGCGCGACCAGAACGCGAACGCGATCTGCGCCCAGCTGCTGCTGCTCTCGGCCGAGGACCCCGAGGCCGACATCTTCCTGCACATCAACAGCCCCGGTGGCTCCGTGGACGCCGGCATGGCGATCTACGACACGATGAACTACATCCCCAACGACGTGGCCACGGTCGGCATGGGCCTCGCCGCCTCCATGGGGCAGTTCCTCCTGTGCGCCGGCACCAAGGGCAAGCGCTACGCCCTGCCGCACGCGCGCATCATGATGCACCAGCCGTCCTCCGGCATGGGAGGCTCGGCCTCCGACATCAAGATCCAGGCCCAGCAGTCGCTGCACATCAAGAAGGTGCTGCTCGACCTGATCTCCCAGCACACCGGCCAGCCGGTCGAGCAGGTCATCGCCGACGCGGACCGCGACCGCTGGTTCACCGCCGACCAGGCCGTGGAGTACGGCCTCGTCGACAAGGTCGTGACCAACGCCCGTGAGGCCGCGGACGAGGGCCGCCCCGCGCGCCAATCCGGATCAACCCCGTCCGGATCAACCCAGAAGGACTGACACCGTGAACTACTACATCCCGCAGTGGGAAGAGCGCACGTCCTACGGGTTCCGACGCATCGACCCCTACGCCAAGCTGTTCGAGGAGCGCATCATCTACCTCGGCACGCCGATCAGCGACGACGTGGCCAATGCGGTCATCGCCCAGCTGATGTGCCTGGAGACGATGAACCCCGACCAGGACATCAGCATCTACATCAACAGCCCCGGTGGCTCGTTCACCGCCCTCACGGCGATCTACGACACCATGAAGTTCATCAAGCCCGACGTGCAGACCGTGTGCCTGGGGCAGGCCGCCTCGGCCGCGGCGATCCTGCTGGCGGCCGGCACCAAGGGCAAGCGTCTGGCCCTGCCCAACAGTCGGATCCTGATCCACCAGCCCTACACCGAGGGCACGTTCGGCCAGACCTCCGACATCGAGATCCAGGCCAACGAGATCCTCCGGATGCGCGAGCTGCTCGAGAAGATGATCGCCGAGCACACGGGCAAGAGCCTGGAGCAGGTGAGCTCCGACATCGAGCGTGACAAGATCCTGACCGCGGAGGGGGCCGTCGAGTACGGCCTCATCGACCAGGTGATCGAGTCCCGCAAGGGCGCGCCCGCGCTCACCAGCTGACCACAGCAGTCGAGGCGATGCCTCGTGTCCGGCCCC
>NZ_JBFUMD010000682.1:0-1506 GCF_054049555.1 Nocardioides sp. P5_C9_2 | reverse complement strand
ACATCGGTCCCGGCGCCGGCGAGCACGGCGGCCAGGTCGTGCACAGCGGTAGCGTCAAGGACCTCTACGAGCACCCCGACTCGATCACCGGGCAGTACCTCTCGGGACGCCGGCAGATCCCGGTCCCCGAGATACGCCGCCCGCGGACCAAGGGCCGCGAGCTCACGGTGCACGGTGCCAAGGAGAACAACCTGCGCAACGTCGACGTGAGTTTCCCGCTCGGCGTCTTCTGCGCGGTGACGGGCGTCTCCGGGTCGGGCAAGTCGACCCTGGTCAACGACATCCTCTACACGTCGCTGGCCAAGCAGATCTACAACGCCCGGACCGTGCCGGGCCGGCACACCCGGATCAGCGGCACCGAGCACGTCGACAAGGTGATCCACGTCGACCAGTCGCCCATCGGCCGCACCCCGCGGTCCAACCCCGCGACGTACACCGGTGTCTTCGACCACGTCCGCAAGCTCTTCGCGGCTACCCCCGAGGCCAAGGTGCGCGGCTACCTGCAGGGCCGGTTCTCGTTCAACGTCAAGGGCGGCCGCTGCGAGGCGTGCYMSGGCGACGGCRYCATCAAGATCGAGATGMACTTCCTGCCSGACGTCTACGTCCCGTGCGAGGTGTGCCACGGCGCCCGCTACAACCGCGAGACGCTCGAGGTGCACTACAAGGGCAAGACCATCGCCGAGGTCCTCGACATGCCGATCGAGGAGGCCGCCGAGTTCTTCGCGGCCGTCCCGCCGATCGCCCGCCACATGAAGACCCTGTGCGAGGTGGGCCTCGGCTACGTCCGTCTCGGTCAGCCGGCCACCACGCTGTCGGGCGGCGAGGCGCAGCGCGTCAAGCTCTCCAGCGAGCTGCAGAAGCGCTCGACCGGTCGCACGGTCTACGTCCTCGACGAGCCCACCACCGGCCTGCACTTCGAGGACATCCGCAAGCTGCTGCTGGTGCTCGGCAAGCTCGTGGACGCCGGCAACACGGTGCTGGTCATCGAGCACAACCTCGACGTCATCAAGACGGCCGACTGGCTGGTCGACATGGGTCCCGAGGGCGGCTCACGCGGCGGCATCGTGGTCGCCGAGGGCACGCCGGAGACGGTCGCCGCCCACCCCGACAGCCACACGGGCCGCTACCTGGTGCCGCTGCTGGAGGGACGCGCGGCCAAGCAGCCGCGCGGCCGGGTGGCGCCCAAGGAGGAGCCGCCCACGCGGCTGGCCAAGAAGGCGGCGAGGAACGCCGCCGCCAAGAAGTCGGCCGCCAAGCGGAAGGCGACGACCTAGCACCGGTCGGCGCCGTGGCCTGCCGCCCATGCCGCTGGGTGCGGTGGCCTACGGTGGGCGGCACCCGTCGAGCTGATCGAGAGGCCACCCCATGAGCGAGCACTCCGTCTCCCGCCGCCGCTTCACCGCGACCGCGTCCGCCGGGCTGGCGCTTCCCGTCCTCGCCGCGTGCGGGTCCGGCGACTCGGGCACGGCGACCGACTCGTCGGGTTCCGCCGGCGGCGTCCTCGCG
>NZ_JBFUMD010000681.1:0-1510 GCF_054049555.1 Nocardioides sp. P5_C9_2 | reverse complement strand
GGTGGTGGTCGGTCCCGACGGACGCCCGGTCGGGACGATCCCGGTCAGCGCGCTCCCCCCGATGCCCGCCGCCGACGCGGACGAGCCCGAGGACGGCCAGCGGCACATCACCGAGCTGGTGGAGCAGCCCGCCAAGGTCATGCGGATCGGCTCGATGATCCGCCAGCTCCTCGAGGAGGTGAAGGCGGCTCCCCTCGACGAGGCCAGCCGCAACCGCCTCAAGGAGATCCACCAGGCCTCCATCAAGGAGCTCGAGGCCGGGCTCGCGCCCGAGCTGGTCGACGAGCTCGACCGCCTCACGCTGCCCTTCACCGAGGAGGGCACGCCCTCCGAGGGGGAGCTCCGGATCGCCCAGGCCCAGCTGGTGGGCTGGCTCGAGGGACTCTTCCACGGCATCCAGACGGCGATCTACGCCCAGCAGATGGCCGCCCGCGGCCAGCTCGAGCAGATGCGCCGGGCACTGCCGCCGGGGACACACCCCGACGGGCCGGCCGCTCAGCCCCAGGGCATGCCGACCATGCCGACCGGAGAGCCCCCGGCCGCGGGCGAGTCCAGCGGGATGTACCTCTGAGCCGGCTCAGCCCCGGCGGTCGCGCCGCGCGACCACGACGAGGGTGAGCAGGCTCAGGATCAGCAACGCGCCGCCGGGTGCGGCCAGGCGGGCGAGCGAGGCCGGGGCGGACTCCTCGACGCGGGTGAGGGTGGCCGTCGGTGGCGGGGGCGGCAGCACGGCCTGGCCGGTGCCGAGGATGCCCTCGACCTGCGCCACCCGGTCGGCGTCGACCCGACCCGTGCCGTCACAGCTGGTGGCGAGGTACGGCGGGGCGTCGCCGCGCACGATGAAGAGGTAGTCGGCGCCCGGCGTGGGCACGCCGATGCCGCACGCGGTCGTCTGCCTGGCCGTCGTCACGGTCGTGCTGCGCTCGACGGTGCCCTTGTAGACCCGGGTGGCGGTCACGGCCATCTCGAGCTGCTGGTCGGCCCGGGTGACCCCGTCGACCGTCCCGATGAAGACGGCGTCCGCGCGGGACGTCTGGCGTTCGGCGTCGGCCGGCTGGCAGGTGCACGCCGAGGCCGGGGCCTGCACGGCCAGGACCATGCCGCCCACCACGAACACGCAGGCCAGGAGCGCGCGCAGGACGCGCGACAGCACGGCCGGAGGGCGAGAAGACATGCGCGTCACCCTACCGACAGGCCGAACACCCGACTGAGGACCTCGGCGACGCCGTCCTCGTCGTTGCGAGGAGCCGTGTGGTCGGCCAGCGCGATCACCGTCGCGTGCCCGTTGGCCATGGCGTACGACGTCCCCGCCCACTCGAGCAGCGGCAGGTCGTTGGGCATGTCGCCGAAGGCGATCACCTCCTCGGGACTCGCTCCGAGCTCGGCGACCAGGGTCGCCAGCGTGGTGGCCTTGGTGACCCCCGCGGCGCTGATCTCCACGAGGGTGCCGACCGACGACCAGGTCGTGACGACCCGCGTCCCGACGACGTCCTCGACGCGCCGCCAGTAG
>NZ_JBFUMD010000680.1:0-1512 GCF_054049555.1 Nocardioides sp. P5_C9_2 | reverse complement strand
CTCCAACACCGGTCGCACAAACGGTCGGTTACGGACAGGCTAGCGGCGAAGTCTCAAGTGCCCACATTCCGCGTCCAGAATCCGTGTGCGAAATGGTCGTCGCACAACGAACGGTTCCAGCGGTTGTGAGACCTTGGCCATCCTTCCGTAGGAACCGGGCTCGGAAGTGCGGTAGGCACCCCAGTCCGGTGAACGCGTTCATCCCTTCCCGGCGCGGCATCGGCTCAGTCAGACTCGGAAAACCTCGTCAAAGCCACGGGTACCCGTCACAACCGTCGTTGGCCGGGACGGTCGTCGCCCGCGGTCGGGATGCGGCGAAGAACCGCCTCGACATCCTCCAGGCGCAGCCTGATTGGGCGACCGCTCCCTGCGCCACGCTTGCCGAGCGTGTAGCCCGGGAGTTCGCCGCCAGCGATAAGGCGACGGACGGTCTTCTCGGACACCGCCAGCACCTGCGCGGCTTCAGAGAGGCTGATGTACCTGGGCAATGGCGACACCACGTGGAGCCTGCTGGACTCGAACCCGCAACCCCTGCGTTGCAAACGCAGTGCGCTACCAATTGCGCCAAAACCCCTAACGTCGCTGGACGCCCGCCGTGAGCCGTTGGCCGTCAGTTTCGTCGCCGCCAGCGTACTAGTCTGTCAATCGCCGGGCCGGGCCCGCAAGCGGGATCATCGGCACGCAGGTCGTCGGGCCATCTTCTCCCCGAGGGCCCCCGTCGATCAACTCCCGTGCGTCGAGAGGCTCGTCCAACGGCACGTGGCGATAGGTGACATCTACGTCACTGCACGACTCCGCGTGGACGAGCGACTGCTGGATCCCCCGAGCGCCGCGACTTCTTGAACCAGGACGGCGACCTCCTCGGCGTTCTCGTCCACGGACGCAGTCCTCGTCTCGACCCACACACTCACCTTCCACAGCCGGGTCCTGCGCCGCCTGATTGGAGCGCCTGGATGCCACCTGGGCGGTTGAGCGGGCAGCACCGTCCTGGCATTGACCCGCCGATGCGTCATCAGATGCAGGGATCGCCAATCTCGCGCCCCCCACAGGTCGTCCAGCGAGGGACGCGGGCTCCCCCACCAGCGGGTTCGGCTTCGCCCGGCCAGCATCCAGCCGAGACAGCGTGCTCTTCAAGGCCTACTGCGAGTCCTGCTCCTCATTCAACTGGTCGATCAGATCACTCAGCAGTTCGGGGTTGGAGGAGTCGTTCCCACCCGTCTCAAGGACCGCGGCCACGATTAGGTTGGCGGTGTCAGTGGCCACGTGTTCTCGCGCCTCCTTCAACTCCGTCTCTAGTTCTTCGGTTGTCTGAACGAGACCAGGGTCAAGGTCAGCAAATCGCGCGGGCTTTATCCCCAGATCCTGCAACACGAACTGATACTCGGTCAGAGTGAGCAACTCGCTCTGTCCGTCAACGATGTCCCACGCTAGATAACCGAGAGTCGTTGGTCCTATGACGAGCAGTTCGGTCTGGTCCCGGCGTAGCGCGTCTACGTCGCGACGGATGCGGTC
>NZ_JBFUMD010000679.1:0-1517 GCF_054049555.1 Nocardioides sp. P5_C9_2 | reverse complement strand
GGCTGCGTACCGACCGCGAGTCCTTCATCCTGCTGGCCGGTGGGCGCCGTGACCCGGAGCCCGGCCGCGTCGAGGTCTTCGGCGACCCCGAGCTCGCGCGCCGTGTCCTGGCCGGGCTGGCCGTCACCCCGTGAGCGGGGACCCCGCCCAGCCCGATCGAGGTGCGGCCGCCTGGTCGCTCGCCGACCTCCCCGACCTGACGGGCCGTTCCGCGCTGGTCACGGGCACGACGCAGGGCGGGCTCGGCCACCACACCGCCCTCGAGCTGGCCCGCGCCGGGGCCCGGGTCGTGCTGGCCGGACGCAGGGCGGACACGCTGGCCGCGACGGACGAGGCGATCCGCAGCGAGGTCCCCGGCGCGCGGCTGGAGCGCCTCGTGGTCGACCTCGCGGATCTCGGCTCGGTGCGCCGGGCCGGCGAGGAGGCGACGCGCTTCGGCCCGCTGGACCTGCTCGTCAACAACGCGGGGATCATGGGAGTCCCCCTCCGCCGGACCACGGACGGGCTCGAGTCGCAGATGGCGACCAACCACTTCGGGCCGTTCCTGCTGACCGGGTTGCTGCTGCCCCAGGTCACCGCGGCCGGCGGCAGGGTGGTGACCCTCTCCTCCAGCATGCACAAGGTGGCCCGCAGGGCCCCGCTCGGCGACCCGCGCGTCCAGGAGGGCCGCTACCGCCGCTGGCGGGTCTACGGCGAGTCCAAGCTGGCCAACCTGCTCTTCACCTTCGAGCTCGACCGGCGCTGCCGTGAGGCCGGCCTCCCGGTGACCGCGCTCGYGGCCCACCCGGGCTTCGCCGGCACCCACCTGGTGGTCAACGGCCAGCTCGGGCGCACCCACGGAGGACCGGCGTCCATCCTCGACGCCGCGGTGCGGGCGGTGTCCCAGTCGGCGGCCGCCGGCGCCTGGCCGACGCTGATGGCCGCGACCGCGGACCTGCCCGGGTCGACGTACGTCGGTCCCAGCGGTCCCGGCGAGATGTCCGGCGTCCCGCAGGTGGTCACCCCGCGACGCCTGGCCCTGGACCCGCACGCCCAACGACGGCTGTGGGAGATCAGTGAAGAGGTCACCGGCATCACCTACCCGTGAGGGGCTGTCCGCCGTCGGTCCCGCACCCTAGGGTCAGCCGGGTGAAGACCTTCGGCGCCGCTCTCGTCCTCTCCGCCCTGATCACGGCGCTCCCGGCCGCGCCGGCGCTGGCCCGCGCCGACGACAACCCGTGGCTGCGGCAGCGGGTGCTCAACATGGCCCACTCCGGCGGTGAGCTGGAGGCGCCCACCAACACGATGTACGCCTTCAAGCGGGCCGTGCAGCGCGGTGCGGACATGATCGAGCTCGACGTCCAGTCGACACGGGACAAGCAGCTGGTGGTGCTGCACGACGCCACCGTCGACGAGACGACCGACGGCACCGGGAAGGTCGAGGACCTGACCCTGCGACAGGTCCGGCGGCTGGACGCGGCCCACTGGTTCGTCCCGCGGCGCGGCACCACCCACGACGCGCGGGCCCGGACGTACCG
>NZ_JBFUMD010000678.1:0-1525 GCF_054049555.1 Nocardioides sp. P5_C9_2 | reverse complement strand
GTGTGGCGCTCCACACGACCGGGGTCCTCGTCGAACCAGGCCCGGAGGTCGGGCGACGAGCTCGCCGCGAGGGCGGCGAGCTCCGACCACGCCGCGGTGGCCACCGCGTCGACGGGCGACGAGGTCACGCCGACGCGCCCTCGCCCGCGGACTTGAGCTGGCCGGACACGGTGTCGAGGAGCTCGGTCCACGACGCCTCGAACTTCTCCACGCCCTCCTGCTCGAGCGTGGCGATCACGTTGTCGTAGTCGATCCCGACGCCCGCGAGCTGCTCCATGACGGCCTGCGCGTCGGCGTACGTCGTCGTCACCCGGTCGCCCTCGACCTCACCGTGGTCGGCGAAGGCCTCCATGGTCTTCTCCGGCATGGTGTTGACGGTGTCGGGCGCGACCAGGTCGGTGATGTACATGGTGTCGCGGTAGTCCGGGTTCTTGACGCCGGTCGAGGCCCACAGCGGGCGCTGCTTGTGCGCACCGGCGGCGGCGAGGGACTCCCACCGCTCGCCGGAGAAGAACTGCTCGAAGTCGCGGTGGGCGAGCACGGCGTTGGCCACGCCCGCCTTGCCGCGCAGGGCCAGGGCCTCGTCGCTGCCGATGGCCTCGAGACGCTTGTCGATCTCGCTGTCCACACGGGAGACGAAGAACGACGCGACCGAGTGGATGCCGGACAGGTCGTGGCCGTTGTCGCGCGCCTTCTCGAGGCCGGCGACGTAGGCCTCCATCACCCCGCGGTAGCGCTCGAGGCCGAAGATCAGCGTGACGTTGACGCTGATGCCGTCGCCCAGCACGGTGGTGATGGCCGGGGCGCCCTCGGTGGTGGCCGGGATCTTGATGAGCACGTTGGCGCGGTCCACCTCGGCCCACAGCTTGTGTGCGGCCTCGGTCGTCGCGTCGGTGTCGAAGGCGAGCGTCGGGGCGACCTCGATCGACACCCGGCCGTCGACCCCGGTGCTGGCGTCGTACGCCGGCTTCAGGATGTCGGCGGCCTGGCGCACGTCGGTGGTGGTCAGCGCGAAGACGACGGCATCGACGTCGGCGCCCTCGGCGGCGAGCTCGCGCACCTGGGCGTCGTACCGCTCGCCCTCGGCCAGCGCGGCCGCGAAGATCGAGGGGTTGGTGGTGACGCCGGTGACGGAGCGCGTCTCCATGAGCTCGGCGAGGTTGCCGGTCTCGATGCGCTCGCGGGACAGGTCGTCGAGCCAGATGGACACGCCCGCGTCTGCGAGGGCCTTCATGCGGTCACTCATGGTTCCTCCTGAGGGTGCTGCTGGGGGTGGCGGTGATCCGGTCTCAGTCGGTGGAGACCCGGATGCTGTCACGGGCGGCGTCGGCCACCGCCTCGCCGGTGAGGCCGTACTCGGAGTAGATCCGGGCGTAGTCGGCCGAGGCACCGTAGGTGTCGATGGACACGATGCGGCCGTGGTCGCCGACGATCTCGCGCCAGCCCTGGGCCACGCCGGCCTCGACCGAGACGCGGGCCTTGACGGTGGGCGGGATGACGCTCTCGCGGTAGGCCTGCTCCTGCT
>NZ_JBFUMD010000677.1:0-1528 GCF_054049555.1 Nocardioides sp. P5_C9_2 | reverse complement strand
GCCCTGGTCCTCGATCGCGGCGACGGTGCCGAGCTCTTCGACGATGCCGGTGAACATCAGGTGGTCCTCTCGAGGGTCATCCGCACGTTGGCGTCGCCTCCGGTGCCGACGACGGCGGCCTGYCGGAGGCGGAAGCGGAGCTGGTCGGTGATGGTGGTGATGCCGAGGTCGCCCACCGTGCTCGTCCCGGCGCCCAGCAGGCTGGGCGCGACGTAGGCCACGACCTCGTCGACGAGCCCGGCCGTCAGGAACGCGGCGGCCAGGGTGGGACCGCCCTCGAGCCACACGTGCCGGCGGCCGCTGTCGTGGAGGTCGCGCAGCGCCTCGGCGGGCTCGCGGGTGCGCAGGTGGAGCGTCTCGGCGTGGTTGTTGAGGATCCGGCGGTCGGGCGCGATGTCGCGCAGCCCCATGACGGCCCGCAGCGGCTGGTGGCGCACCGGACGGTCCCAGTTGTCCCGCACGGTCAGCAGCGGGTCGTCGACCTCGACGGTGCGGGTGCCGACGAGCAGCACGTCGCACTCGGCCCGCAGCCGGTGCGTGTCCTGGCGGGCCGCCTCGCTGGAGATCCAGCGGCTGGTCCCGTCGGTGGCGGCGCTGCGCCCGTCGAGGGTGGTGGCCAGCTTCCAGGTGACGAACGGCCGCTCGTGGTGGACCGCGAAGGTCCAGGCCCGGTTGAGCCTGGCGGCCTCGTCGGCCAGGACGCCGGACTCGACCTCCACGCCCGCCGCGCGCAACGCCTCGGCGCCACCCGCCGCCTCTGGGTTGGGGTCGGACTGGCCCAGGACGACACGGCGTACGCCGGCGGCCAGCAGGGCCTCGACGCACGGGCCGGTGCGACCCGTGTGGTTGCACGGCTCGAGGGTCACGACCGCGGTGGTCCCCCGGGCCGCGTCGCCGGCCTCGGTGAGCGCGGCGACCTCGGCGTGCGGGGTACCCGCGCCGCGGTGGAAACCCTCGGCCACCGCGGTGCCGTCGTCGGCCAGCAGCACGCAGCCGACGCGGGGGTTGGGGCCCAGCGGGACGCCGGGGTTGGCGGCGATCTGCAGGGCGCGCCGCATGGCGGCGGTCTCTGCCGGTGTCGCACCCATCGCTGGCCCTCTCGTCCGTGATGTCGGACTCCGGGGGTGCGGGCGCGCGCACCGCGTCGGGACGGGTGCGTCGCCTGCGTGCACTTCTCATCCGGACTGTGACCGTCGGTCCAGGAGTTCCACCTGGTCAACCGGCCACTGGCAGTGGTCGGGTCGCGGACTGTGACCGCCGGTGCGGAGTTTCACCGCCCCCAGAGCACGCTTGCTCGTGGACGGAACTCTGCCACACCCGCACGCATTCCCGGATCGGGTGTCCGCGTGGCGTCGGCCACTCCCGGCCGGGCGCGGCCGTCGGGCGGGGCGCGCGATCGGGCAGGGCGGGCGCGGGCGGACACCTCGGCCCGGAGACACGGAGGGCGTCGGGCGGGCGGTGCCCCAGCCACCATCTCCGTCGCCCGGAACGTGGCCCACGCACCGCCGAAGGGCGCGTCGCCATACGC
>NZ_JBFUMD010000676.1:0-1530 GCF_054049555.1 Nocardioides sp. P5_C9_2 | reverse complement strand
GCCCAGGCACGCGCCGACGAGGCCCGCCGCAAGGCCGACGAGGCGGCGGAGAAGGCGGGGCTGCCGTCCGCGACCGACGAGGAGAAGGCCCAGGCCGACGAGGCCCGTCAGCAGGCCGAGGCCGAGGCCAAGGCCGCCCAGGAGGCGCAGGCCGAGGCCGACCGCAAGGCCGAGGAGAAGGCCCAGAAGGCGATCGACAAGGCCAACGCCCGGCGCGAGAAGCGCCAGGAGGCGCGCCAGGACGCACGCGAAGAGCGTCAGGACGCCCGCCAGGACGCGCGCGAGGAGCGCCAGGAGGCCCATCAGGAGGCCCGCCAGGAGGCGACGGCCGAGGAGGTCTACACCGTGAAGTCGGGCGACACCCTCTCCGAGATCGGGCAGCGTCACGGCGTCGACTGGCGCGAGATCGCGCGGATCAACAATGTGGAGGACCCCAACCTCATCTTCCCGGGTCAGAAGTTCAGGATCCCGAAGAAGTGACCTGAGCCAGCGTCGACGAAGGGCCGTGGCCGGGGGGTCGCGGCCCTTTCGTCGTCCGTCGSAGTCGTTGTCCACAGCATTTGGAACATCCTTGACCTCGAACGTGTGTTCGAGGGACGATGAGGCATGCCCGCAGCCACCGCCTCCGACATCGCGCTGATCGGGCGCCTGCGCCAGGCGGACGCCGAGGTCCGGGCGGCCCAGTCCACGGTGTTCCTGCTCGCCGCCGAGTGGGCGGACGCCCATCTCGAGGCCGACGTGCCCGCACCGGATGGGGAGTGCCTCCACGGGTGTCGCGCCGCCGACCGGCACGACGTCGAGGTCGGTGACTTCGCCGGCGGGTGCGCACACGGATGCGTGGGCGACCCGGACGGCTTCCACGACCCGTTCATCCCGCTCGTGCGCTGGGACGCCGCGGCTCCGTTCGGCGCGGCCATCGGCCGCACCAGCCAGGCGGGTTCGCTGATGATCCGCGACGCCCTGCTCACCCGCCACCGCCTTCCGCGCGTGTGGCGCCGGGTCGAGGCCGGCGAGGTGGAGCCGCACAAGGCCCGGATGCTCGCCCAGTCGATCATCGGCCGCCCGCGGGATGTCTCCGACCACCTCGACCGCCACCTCGCGCCGGTCGCCCACAAGATCGGTCGGATCGCGCTCGAGCGCGCGATCGACGAGGCGATGCTCCGGCTCTACCCGGAGCAGCGCGAGGCCGAGCAGCTCGAGGCCCTCGACCGGCGCTTCGCCACACTGCACGTGGACTCCATCAACCACGTCGGGATCGCCGACATGTCGGTGCGCGGTGACTGGAAGGACCTGCACGACTTCGACCGGGCGCTGTCCCGGGTGGCCGTGGCCCTCGCTGCGCAGGACGTCGCCGGAGGGATGGTGCCCGACACCCTCGACGTACGTCGCTCGCGTGCGGTCGGTGTCCTGGCCGATCCCGCGGCCGCTCTCGCGCTCCTGACCGGCAAGGATGCGCCGCCGCCGTCCAAGCGTGCTCAGCTGGTCCTCACCATCACGGACGGCAACCTCGGCGGCGACCCGGTCGCCCGC
>NZ_JBFUMD010000675.1:0-1535 GCF_054049555.1 Nocardioides sp. P5_C9_2 | reverse complement strand
GTGATGGCCTGGGCGATGGGGTGCTCACTGCCGCTCTCGGCAGCGGCGACTAGGGCGAGTACGCCGTCGTCGGTGAACCCGTCGGTGGTCGTGATGGCCGTGAGGGCGGGCTTGCCTTCGGTGATGGTGCCGGTCTTGTCGAGCACGACTGCGGTGAGCCGGCGCGCCTGCTCGAGCGCTTCGCCGTTCGAGATGAGGATGCCGAGCTCGGCGGCCCGGCCCGTGCCGACCATGACCGCAGTCGGCGTGGCCAGCCCGAGAGCGCACGGGCAAGCGATGATGAGGACCGCGATGGTGGTCGTGATCGCCATGGTCAGGTTCTCCGTCGCCGGCCCGAACACCGCCCACAGGACAAACGTGGCGAACGCGGTGAGGATGACGGCCGGCACGAAGATCGAGGACACCTTGTCGGCCAGCCGCTGCATCGGCACCTTGGACCCCTGCGCGTCCTCGACGAGGCGGATGATCTGCGCCAGCGCGGTGTCGTCACCGACGGCGGTGACCTCAATGTGCACCGAGCCGGTCGTGTTCAACGTGGCGCCGATGACGGCGTCGCCGGCGGTCTTGTCGACCGGGAGGCTCTCACCGGTCAGCATCGACTCGTCGACAGCGGTGGTGCCGGACACGACGACGCCGTCGACGGGAAACTTCTCGCCTGGGCGGATGCGGACGACGTCACCGACCGCGACGTCTTGGACCGGGATGTCGACCTCGACGCCGTCGCGAACGACTCGGGCGGTCTTGGGCGCGAGGCCGACCAGCGCGGTGACGGCGGCGGCGGTGCGCTTCTTGGCCCGTCCTTCCATCCACTTCCCGGCCAGGACGAGCGCGACGATGATGAGGGAGGTCTCGTAGTACACGTGCAGCGGGAAGCCCCACTTCTCTGCGACGCCGGGCCACAAGGTCACGAACGTGCTGTACGTCCAGGCCACTCCGGTGCCCATGGCGACGAGCGTGCTCATGTTGGTCGAGCGGTGCTTGGCGGCAGTCCACGCGGAGGCGTACAGGTCCTTGCCGGCCCACCACTGCACAGCGGTCGCGACGACGAAGATGACGGGCATCAGCCAGTCCATCGTGTCGATGTACAGCGGCACGTACATGAGCGCCATCAGCCCGAGACCGGTTGCCAGCGCGATCTGCCACCTGACCTTCATCCGCGACAGCTCGCGGTCCCGCGCGTCCTCCTCGGCCGAGTCGTCGCTGGAGGCGCCGGGGTCGGCGGCGGCGCTGCCGCCCGCGGCCGCTGCGCCGGCACCCGTGGGCCGCTGGTGGCGGGGCGTGGCTGTGTAGCCGGCCTTGGCGACGGCGCCCGTGAGCTGGTCGAGCTGGATGACGCCGGGGTCGTAGGTGATGGAGGCGACCTCGGTGGCCAGGTTCACCCGGGCTTCAGTGACGCCGTCGAGCTTGAGCAGCGCCTTCTCGACGCGACCCACGCACGAGGCGCAGGTCATGCCGCCGATGTCGAGGGTGCAAGTCTCGGGTTCGGTGTCGAGGCCCGTTCCGGTGCTGGTGCCAGTGCCGGTGGTGATGTCGGG
>NZ_JBFUMD010000674.1:0-1542 GCF_054049555.1 Nocardioides sp. P5_C9_2 | reverse complement strand
ATGTTCGCCAGGTCGTCGACGAAGTCGATGGCGCCCGACTCGATCTTCTCGTCGATGCAGGCGCGCGTCAGTTCATCGGCGATCGGCTGCCACCGCGCCACGGCGGCCGGCGAGAGATAGGCGTTGAGCGCTTGCCGGTAGTGCTGCTGCCGCGGCGGGTCCATCTCCAGGAAACCACCGACGGTGCCACCGCGTGACTCCAACGGCGGGGCCGGGATGCTGATCCCGAGGTAGCCCTTGCGCTGCCCGTGAATGTCGGCGTCGTTGGAGAGGACGTCGGAACGACGCGCCACGTCGAACAGCTCTTGGTTGCCCGCGATGTACCAGTAGCCGTCGTGGGTGTCGTTCCACGCGATCGGGCACCTGGCCTGCATCGCCTCGGCGTTCTCGACGAAGTCGATCCGGTAGCTCGACTCGTGGCGGTTCATGCTGAACAGCAACGCCTTCTTCTGGATGTCCTCGGGTACCTCTGCGATGCTCATGTCGTTCTCCGTGCGTGAGGTGGGATGGTCAGAAGATGGTGATGGCTTGCTCGGGGCAGGACCGCGCCGCTTCGAGAGCAGAAGCCTCGTTCTCCGGCGCGACGTCCTCGGAGATCGGGGTCGAGTGGCCGTCCTCGTCGTCGAGCTGGAACACCTTCGGCGCTGCCATTGCACACAGGGTGTGCCCCTGGCAGATCGAACCGTCGACCTTGACCTTCATGTGGTGAGCCTCTTTCTCTCGCTGCGTTGTCTCGCCGTCGTGATCCGACGGGGTGGTGATCTGGGGGCCGACCCGGGATCGATCGGAGCAGCCCTTGAGGGCACTCTCAGCCCACGTGACGTTACTCATATCGTTCGATGGAGTCAATGATCTAAACAGATAATGGTTCGACCTTCTTCAATATGTCGTTCGAAGCGGGGTCAAGCACGTGCTACGAGTTCAGCGCGTGCTTCGCCGCGGCGTAGCCGAAGATCACCGAGTTCGCGATGCTGGCACCCGCGCCGGGGTACGTCCGACCCATGACCGTGGCGGTGGTGTTCCCGGTGGCGTAGAGACCCGGGATCGGCTGGTCGTCCTGGTCCAGGACCCGCGCATGCTCGTCGGTGACGACGCCACCGCAGGTGCCGACGTCAGCCGGAATGATCTTCGCCGCGTAGAACGGCGCCCGGAGGATCGGACCGACCGCAGGGTTGGGAACCCTGCTGTTGGGGTCACCCATGCACTGGTTGTACGCCGACTCGCCGCGGTGGAACGCGGGGTCCTTGCCGTTGACTGCACCGCGGTTCCAGGTCGCGACCGTCTCGACCAGCACACCAGGGGCGACGTCGATCTGGCCGGCGAGCTCCTCGATCGTGTCGGCCCGCTTGAGGTCGCCGTCGTCGATCACACCCGGCGGGAGCGCCCCGGGACGTCCCTTCCCGTTGACGTAACGCTTCCGGTACTCGTCGTCGTGGATCAGCCAGGCGGTGCCGTCGCTCGCGGCGAACATGCCCTTGGCCACCTCGACCATCGAGTTCGACTCGTTGACGAAGCGGGCGCCCTCGTTGCTCACCAGGATGG
>NZ_JBFUMD010000673.1:0-1542 GCF_054049555.1 Nocardioides sp. P5_C9_2 | reverse complement strand
GTCGTCGGCCCCGTTCGGCAGCGGATCGGCACGGAGTACGCCGTGCGGCAGCAGGAGGCCGACGAGCAGGTCCGGCGGGCGCTGGAGTCGTCGCGCTACCGTGCGCTGCTCACATCCCTGGACGCGTTGGCTCTCGACCCGCCCTGGACCGCGCTGGCCGCGGATCCTGCGCGCGACGCCCTGCCCCCGCTGGTGAGGAAGCAGTGGAAGGGCCTGCGCAGCCGGGCCCGGGCCGTCGAGCACGCCGACGACCGCGACGTCGCCCTGCACGACGCGCGCAAGGCGGCCAAGCGGCTGCGGTACGAGGTGGAGGCGCTCGCGCCGATGGGCGGCAAGGACGCGCGGCGCCTGGCCCGCGCAGCCAAGCGGATGTCCTCCACCCTGGGCGAGCTCCAGGACACGGTGGTGTCTCGTCGGGACCTACGCATCCTTGCCACGGCCGCGCGGGCCGCGGGCGAGAGCGACTTCACCTACGGGCGCCTGCACGCACGCGAGGAGGCCCGTGCGGCACGCCTCGAGCGCGACTTCGACGGGCTGTGGCGAGACGTCGTGGACAAGAAGCGGCTGCGCCGGTGGTTGCGGTAGGCGAGACCGGTCTCCAGCCGCCCGGGCCGGGTCAGAGCGCCTGGGAGACGCTGGACATGTTGAAGTCGGGGATGCGCAGGGCGGGCGTCGCGGTCCGCGAGAAGTAGTCGTCGCCCCACTCCCGGCTGAAGCTCGGCACCGTCGCACCGGCCGCGCTGAAGCGGTTGAGGAGGTCGATCGGGCTCTCGTTCCAGCGGAAGTTGTTGACCGCGCCCGTGATCTCGCCGCCCTCGACGAGGTAGACCCCGTCGCGGGTGAGACCGGTGAGCAGCATCGTCTGCGGGTCGACCTCGCGGATGTACCACAGGCAGGTCACCAGCAGGCCGCGCTCCGTGCCGGCCACCAGGTCCTCGATCGAGCCGTTCGCTCCGTCGACCTCGAGCACCAGGTTGTCGATCATCGGAGTGACCGGTTGGCCGGTCATCGCCGCGGAGTGCCGGGTCTGGATGAGGGAGGTGAGCTCGCCGTCGCGGATCCAGTCGGTGCGCTCGAGCGGGAGTCCGTTGTCGAAGACCGACTCGGTGTTGTCGGAGGCCCCGGCGACGTCGAACGGCGCGCAGGCGAGGGCGGCGTACGCCGGGTCGGAGTAGAGGTGGACCCCCGGTCGGGCGATGCGCTCGCCGATCCGGGTGCCCCCGCCCCGGCGGCTGTAGACGGACTCGCCCTCGTGGGCGACCCGGGCGCCGGCCCCCCAGTAGGCGTCGATCATCAGGTCCGCCACCGAGCTGGGCGGCAGGATCGTGTCGTAGCGTCCTGCGGGCAGGTCCGTACGACGCTGGGCCCAGCCGAGACGGGTGGCGACCTGGTCGGCCATCGTGAGCGCGTCGACGTCCGCGAAGTCGCGGGTGGCGCCCCCGACCCAGGCGCTGCGGCCCAGGTCCGACGACTTGGCCGTGCACGCGTAGTGGCCGGTCGGTTGGGTGTGTCGCAGCCGCAGGCCACGGGAGGAGCCGAGGA
>NZ_JBFUMD010000672.1:0-1545 GCF_054049555.1 Nocardioides sp. P5_C9_2 | reverse complement strand
CCGTTCTACAACGTCTCACCGCTCACGTTCACCGACCTCCTCAACGACGACAAGAACGTCCGCGCCAACCTGACCTCCTACCTGGCCGGGTTCTCCTCCGGCGCGGCCGACGTGTTGGAGAAGTACAAGTTTGCTGAGCGCATCGCGACCCTCGACAAGGCCGGACTGCTCTACCAAGTGGTCGCCAGGTTCGCCGACATCGACCTACACCCGGACGTGGTCCCGAACCACGCGATGGGCTACATCTTCGAGGAACTGCTCCGCCGATTCTCCGAGATGGCGAACGAGACCGCCGGTGAGCACTTCACACCCCGTGAGGTTGTGAACCTCATGGTCAACATCCTCTTCGTCGAGGACGAGAAGGCCCTCTCCGGTGTCGCCCCGGTGAGGACCATGTTCGACCCGGCGTGCGGCACTGGCGGACTGCTCTCCTCGGGGCAGGACTACCTGGCCAGACTCAACCCGGACGCCCACCTGGAGGTCTACGGGCAGGAACTGAACCCTGAGACCTGGGCCATCTGCCGCTCCGACATGCTCATCAAGGGCGAGAAGCCCGAGAACATCGTGCTGGGCAACTCTCTGTCCGCCGACGGCCACCCAGACGACAAGTTCGACTACATGCTCGCCAACCCGCCGTTCGGTGTGGATTGGAAGAAGTACGCCGAACCGATCGTGGCCGAGGCCGAGAACGAGGGCTTCGACGGCCGCTTCGGAGCCGGGCTGCCACGGTCGTCTGACGGTTCGCTCTTGTTTCTTCAGCACATGCTCTCGAAGATGAAGCCCGTCGCTGATGACCCGTCGACACCCAACATCATCGAGGGTGGTTCACGTCTCGCAATCGTCTTGTCTGGCTCCCCTTTGTTCTCGGGCGCGGCCGGATCCGGCGAGTCGAACATCCGCAAGTGGATCATCGAAAACGACTGGCTCGAAGCGGTCGTAGCCCTTCCCGACCGGTTGTTCTACAACACCTCCATCTCGACGTACTTCTGGGTTCTGACCAACCGCAAGCGTCCCGAGCGTCGCGGCAAGGTGCTCCTCTTGGACGCCCGCGGTGAGTTCGAGAAGATGCGCAAGGGCCTCGGTCAGAAGCGCAAGTTCCTTTCCAACGACGCCATCGCCGAAGTCACCCGGCTCTACATGGAGGCCGCTGACGCAGGCCTCGACGACCCTCGCGTGAAGGTTCTGGACAGCGAAGCGTTCGGTTTTCAGCGCGTCACCGTCGAGCAGCCGTTGCGCCGCCGTTGGGTCATTAGCCCAGAGGCGGTTGCGGCCGTGGGCGAGACGAAGGCATGGGGAAAGGCTGCGCTGGACTCCGGGCCGCAGGAAATCTTCGTCGACGTTCTCGGTGAGGAGTACGCCGATGAGAAGGCCTGCCTGAATGCTGTGCAAACCGTGGCACCGTCGGTGACGCTCGCGGTGGCTAAGGAACTCGTGAAGTCCGCGGCCGTAGCCGATCCGGGTGCGCCAATCATCACCGACCGCAGGGGCGAACCGCTGCCGGACCCCAACCTCCGCGACGCGGAGAATGTGCCCTTGGGCGAGGTC
>NZ_JBFUMD010000671.1:0-1550 GCF_054049555.1 Nocardioides sp. P5_C9_2 | reverse complement strand
GGACGAGCCCTTCGTGATGTTGTCGAGGCCGAGCACCTTCCCGAGTCCGCGCTGGGCGTCGCCCTTCTCGGCGTGCTCGATCTTGATGACGTCGGCACCCCACTCGGCCAGGACAGCGCCGGCAGCGGGAACGAACGTGAACTGCGCGACCTCGAGGACGCGGAAACCTTCCATGGGGCGGACCACGGCAACACTCCTTCAGTAGGGCGCTACCGGGCGTACGACCGGGCGCCGAATGCGACGAAGGCAACGTAACCCGTCAACCGACATCAAAGGAAGAGAAGAGGCTAATTCTCTTACTGTTTGACAGATTTCGTCCCATCGGGGGACATGCCATGCCCTCGAGGGGACCGCGACGAGTGCCGTCGCGGCCCCCTCGAGGGCGTTCCACGAGAGCTGGGAGCCGGGCTGCGTCAGCGCGCCCGAGCATCACCCGGAGTGAAGTCCTCCGGAACGCCGATCGTCTTCGACTCCATGTACTCAGCCAGGCCCTCGTCGCCGTTGCGGCGACCGAGTCCGGACTGCTTGGTGCCACCGAACGGACTGGTGAGACCGAAGAAGCCGCCGCCGTTGACTGTCACACTGCCGGTGTTGAGCCGGCTGGCGATGTCGAACGCCGTCTGCGGGTCACCAGCGGTGACCTGGCCCGACAGCCCGTAGATGCTGTCGTTCGCGATCGCGATCGCATCCTCGATGTCGTCGTACGGGGTGACGGCGAGGACGGGACCGAAGACCTCGTTCTGGAACAGGTCGGTGCCGGGCTTGACGTCGGCGAAGAGCGTCGGCTTGGTGTACCAGCCGGTCTCCAGACCGTCGGGGCGACCGAGGCCACCGGCGATGAGGCGAGCGCCGTCGGAGATGGCCTGGGAGATCATGCCCTGGACCTTGTTCCACTGGACACCGGCCACCTGCGGTCCCTGGAGGTGGCCCGGGTTCCACGGGTCGCCCATCGGGAACGACTCGAACGCAGCCTTGAGGATGGCGAGGCCCTCCTCGTAGCGGCTGCGGGGCAGCAGGATGCGGCTCGGAAGCACGCAGCTCTGGCCCGACATCACGCAGGCGATCATGGCGGCGCCGGGCAGGGCGGTCGCGAAGTCAGCGTCCTCGGTCAGGATGTGTGCGGACTTGCCGCCGAGCTCCATCACGGTCTTCTTCACCGTGGGAGCGGCCGAGGCCAGGATCCGACGGCCGGTCTCGGTGGAGCCGGTGAAGGAGATCATGTCGACGCGCGGGTCGCGGGTCAGGACCGCACCGACCTCGTTGTCGTTGGAGGAGACGACCTGGAAGATGCCGGCGGGGATGTCGGTCTCCTCCAGGATGATCCGGCCATAGGTGGTGCCGGAGTACGGCGTGAGCTGCGCCGGCTTCAGGATCACGGCGTTGCCGGCCATCAGCGCCGGAATGGTCTCGGCGATGTTCAGGTAGAGCGGGGTGTTCCACGGGGTGATCGAACCCACCACGCCGATCGGGGACCACTGGGTCATGCGACGCGAACGCATGCCGTAGCCCTCGTGGATCCCGGTGTCCTCGAGGTAGTTCCAGTTCAGACC
>NZ_JBFUMD010000670.1:0-1550 GCF_054049555.1 Nocardioides sp. P5_C9_2 | reverse complement strand
GGACGTACCTCGCGCCAACCCGCCGGTGCGGTCGCCCGCGGCGTACCCCAGCGCGCCCGAACCGCCCGGTCGGCACGATCCAGCGTTACGAAACCGCCCGGTCGGCGCCTTCTAGCGCGACGGAACCGCCCGGTCGGCGGTCTGCAGCGGTACGAAAGTGCCCGGTCGGCGAACGACGAAGACCGGACCCATGGCGGGTCCGGTCTGTCGCTGGACGTGAGGAGATCGGTCGGTCGGTCGGTCGGTCGGTCGGTCGGTCGGTCGGTGCCCCAGGCAAGAGTCGAACTTGCGACCTTTCGCTTAGGAGGCGGCTGCTCTATCCACTGAGCTACTGGGGCGTGGCCACGAGCGGGTTCGAGGTGAACGATGCCGGTGGCCGCGAGCATTTTGTCAGCAGACCGTCTGCGTGACCAACGTGGGCCCCGTGCGAGGGGGAGTGGGTGCTACGTCACGGCCGGTGGCGCGACGAGCGGCTCGCCCTCGACGACGCGCTGGCACACGTCGTGGACCGTCAGGTGGTGGGATCGCGCGTAGGCGCGCAGCGAGGCGAAGGCATCGTCCGGGGTGACCCCGTCGCGACCGACCAGGTAACCCTTGGCCAGCTCGATCACGAGTCTGGACTGGAAGGCGGTCTCGAGCTGTCTGGCCCGCAGCTCGGCCTGCTCCATCGCCACCCGGGCGGGGCTGGGGCGCAGGTTGCACACGACACCGCGCACCATCGGGTCGTCGAGCAGGTTGGTGAAGGCGGCTTCCGCCCACCTCCAGTCTTGCCAGGCCTTCACCCGGACGTCGACGGGAGGGTGCACTCCCGGACGTGAGACGACGTCCTGGAGCAGGGTCGCCAGCGCCGGACGGTCCTCCTCGTGCAGCAGCGGGACGATGGAGGTGCCGAGGAGGGCGTCCTGCTCCCACCCGAAGAGCAGCTCCACGGCGGGGCTCGAGTAGGTGATGACGGCGTCGCTGCGCAGCAGCAGTGCTGCATCGGTCGAGCGCTCGAGGAGGGGCCGCAGGGCGGAGCCGAGGTTCGTGGAGACGCCCACGATCCCGATCAGCCGCCCGTCCCGGTAGATGCCCGCGTCGGTCACCAGGGCAGGAAACATGCTGCCGTCCTTGCGACGCACGGGGAACCCGCCGGACCAGGAGGTGCCGTCGCGCAGTGCCGCCATGATGTCGGCGCCGACCTCCTGGGCCACGTCCGGGATCGCGAGCGTCGCGATGTTGCGACCGATCGCCTCCTGCGCCGTCCAGCCGTAGAGCGCCTCCGCGGCCGGGTTCCAGTAGACGACCACCCCGGCGGGGTCGGTCGTGATGACGGCCTGCCCCAGGGACTCGAGCTGTTCCGAAGGGCTGAGGGGTTGCTCGCTGGGCATGGCTCCACGGTGCCGAACCGTGGCCGATGACGGCAGGGCCGAAAGGCCGTGGCCGTCGGGACGTCCATGCCGCACCGGGCGGCTAGGGGCTGCCCACCGCCCGGGCAGCGTGCACGGCGGAGGCGTAGCGCCACTGCCGAGCCGCCGCGGCGCTGGAGGCCGCGACGGTGGAGGCCGCGG
>NZ_JBFUMD010000669.1:0-1555 GCF_054049555.1 Nocardioides sp. P5_C9_2 | reverse complement strand
CCCCGGCCCCCACCCAGGTCCCCCCGGGCAGCACGCGGCCCGCGAGGTCCGGTCGCACCGACGGCGGCGCGGAGGTCACCACGGGCGGCACCGGGACCGGGACCGGGACCGGGGCCGGGGCCGGGCTGGCTGTCGCGGGCGGCGCAGGCGAGTCGGTGACCTCGTAGGTGAGGGTCGTCGTGGTCGTCCGTCCGGACCCGTCCGTGGCCTCCACGGTGAACCTGTGGGGGCCGGCGACGGACGTGTCGACCATGGCGTCGGAGCCGCGGCACGTCTGCAGCGTGGATCCGCCGGCATCGCGACACGTGAACGCCGCGGGGACCACGGAGCCTCGCACGTAGGAGCTCCCGGGGGCCGGCACCGAGACCGAGACCGTGGGGTCGAACCCGTCGCCGGTCGGGACGAGGGCTGCCCGGTAGCTGATGTAGGCCATCGGCTGCGAGCCCCCCTCGGCCAGGCGCATGTCGGACAGGCTCCAGATCGTCGAGCCGGTGGAGTCGGTCTCGGAGGCCATCGTGCTCTGGTCGGCGGACCAGCCGACCAGGATGTTGCCGTGTGCCACCGGGGCCGCCGAGCCCATGAACCACGCGAAGTGGTCGGTGGGACCGTACGTCCTCACGGGCGTCGCGGTGCCCCCCTCCAGCGCCCACTCCACGACGCGGGTCGCCGGTCGCTGGATCGCCGGGCCCGCGGGGTCGGCCGGATCGAGGCACAAGGCGCCGAAGAACGACGACGAGCCGTTGTCGAAGAGCAGCACGTGTCCGTTCGGGAGCAGCGACGCCGAGTGCTGCGCGCAGGGGCCGCCGTCACCGTCCGGGAACGTGAAGGTGCTGTCCCGGCCCCCGAGCTTCCAGATCACGTCACCGGGCCGGTGCCCGTCGTGGGCACGGCTGGCGATCAGGAAGACCGAGCTCAGGTGTCTGAAGGACGCCAGCACGTCGCCGTTCGGCTGGACGTCGATCGAGTTGATGTGGGCGTAGTCGGCAGCTCCCGGTGAGAGCGTCTCGTCGGCGTACGCCGCGCTGGACCACTCGAAGTCGACCGCACCTGCCGGGGTGACGTGCTGGATCACGGAGTCCACCAGGCCGGTCCCGGGATCGGGCTCGTAGGCCGTGAGCCACCGCGAACCGTCGGCCTCCAGGACAGAGTCGTGGTCGTCTGTGTTGGTGAGGCCGGTGGTCTCGATCCGGCGTACCTCGCGGAGCTGGTCGTCGAGGACCACCAGGGCCCCGCCGGTGCGTCCGGGCGTGGTCGTCGGGCGGTGCAGCGTCAGCGCACCGCTGCGGGCGAGCTTGAGGTCCAGGACCCGCTCGGCGTGCTCGCGGGTGTAGCGGGGCACCCCGTTCCGATCGAGGATCGCCTCGTAGCGCGGCGACCGCCCGTCGTACCGGTCGAGCGTGACGGCGATGTCCCCGGGGGCGAGCGGTGCGCCGGTGCTGGTCGCGGTCAGCCGCGGAAAGGACGCCGGGAGGACGTAGAGCGCGTAGGCCCGGCGAGCGGTGCCGTCGTGGACGAAGACCGAGATCTCGTCGCCGGGATGCACCGAGGAGAAGGT
>NZ_JBFUMD010000668.1:0-1557 GCF_054049555.1 Nocardioides sp. P5_C9_2 | reverse complement strand
GGCAGACCATGGCGGCGATGAGCTTCGGGTAGCTGTCCGACGACTTGGCCGCCGACACCGTTCCGACGACGAAGCCCGCCAGGGCCAGGAAGAGGCCGAGAATCTCGATCGATCGAAGGAGGTTGCTCGCCACCAGGTCCTCCGCCTGCCGCACGCGGGCCTCCAGCCTCTCCTGCGAGTCGGCCACCTCACCAGCCAGGAACTCCTCCAGCGTGGCGACCTTGCTGAGCGCCTGGCGCAGCTCCTCGTGCAGCGACCTGCTGGCGCGGATGAGCTCTCGCTCCCGGACGTAGTCCTGGTGCACGAGGTTCTCGCCCGGCGGGAGCAGGGAGACGGCCCTGTCGACGGCCTTCATCGCCTCGGCGAAGTGACCCAGCTTCCGGAGGCATCCGGCCTTGCGGAAGTAGACGTTCGAGTCGTCCTCGCCCAGCTCGACCAGGTCGTCGATCAGGGCCATGCACGCCTTCGCGTCCTCGGGATCCTCGGAGAACCAGAGCGCGTGCATGCACACCTGCCTGGTCTGCCTGTTCGCGGCGGGGTCCTGCAGGATCCGATCGACCTTCACGTGCAGCGACGCGTCGGCATCCGCACTCTCGCCGAGAACACGAAGGGCCCGGACCAGGTCGTCGTCGACCCCGGCCTGGATCCATTCCCGGGTCAGTCGGGCGAGCTCGTCGAAACGGAAGTCGTACCGAAGGCTCTGCCCGTAGAACCACAGTCCGTCGAGGCCGTCCTCGACCGCCGGTTCGAGGGGGGCCACCTCGGCCACTCGTGCGGCCCAGGCGAGAGAGCTGACCGGCCCCCGTCGCGCCGTGCCGTGCACACCCATCTCGTCCAGACTCTTGGTGAGCGCGCGGTAGAAGTCGCTCCCGCGGTGCTCGTGCAGCAGATGAGCGAGCTCCGTGTCACCGAACCGGCGTTGCACCTAGTTCCTCCGCGCGATCGTCAGGGTGTCTGATGGCGCGCACTGTATCCGCCGAGCGACCCCGCAGCGCCGAGCACGCCGCGCCGGGCTCAGCGGCGGACCAGCGCCCCGCTCAGCGGCGGACCAGCGCCCCGAAGCGGGYGTTCATGTCGGCGACCGCGTCGGAGGCGGCCGTGCTGAAGGGGCCCATGTCCACGAAGCCGTGGATCATCCCGTCGTAGCGGACCTGCTCGACCTCGACGCCCGCGGTGCGCAGCGCCGCGGCGTACGCCTCGCCCTCGTCGCGGAGCGGGTCGAACTCGGCGGTGACCACCAGCGCGGGCGCCACGTGGGTCACCTCGCCGTGCAGCGGCGCGATCCGGTGCAGCTCGGCGGCCAGGTCGGTGTCGGCCGGGACGTAGTGGCCGCTGAACCACGCCATCATCCCGGCGGTGAGGAAGAGGCCCTCGCCGTTCTCGACCTTGGACGGGTAGTCCCCGACCCCGTCGGTGGCCGGGTAGATGAGGAACTGGCAGGCGAGCACGTCGCCGAGGTGCTGGGCGACCACGGCGGCCAGGTTGGCCCCGGCGCTGTCGCCGCCGATCGCGAGCCGGTCGTCGCCGCCGAGCTCGTCGAGGTGGGCCGCGGCCCAC
>NZ_JBFUMD010000667.1:0-1569 GCF_054049555.1 Nocardioides sp. P5_C9_2 | reverse complement strand
GTCCGTGGCCGCGCAGACCGCGCGGAGCAGGTCGAGGTTGGGGCCCTGGAGCATGCCGTCCTTGTTGACGTCGGTGACGACGTAGCGGGCGCACCCCTCGGAGTCGAGACGGGCCAGCACCTCGTAGAGGTCGCCGCCCTCGCGGGTCCAGCCACGGGCGGCGAGCGTGCGCCCGCGGACGTCGAGGCCCACCGCGACGCGGTCGCCGTGCTCGGCGATCGCCCGCGCACACCACCCGGGCTGCTCGAGCGCCGCGGTCCCGATGTTGACCCGGCGGCAGCCGGTGGCCATCGCGGCCTCGAGCGACTCGTCGTCGCGGATGCCGCCACTCATCTCGACCTTGATGTCGAGGGCGCCGACGATGCGGGCCTGGAGCTCGCGGTTGTGGCCGTGGCCGAAGGCGGCGTCGAGGTCGACCAGGTGGATCCACTCGGCACCGGCCCGCTGCCAGCGCAGCGCCGCCTCGATCGGGTCGCCGAAGCGCTTCTCCGACCCGTCCACACCCTGCACGAGCTGGACGGCCTGGCCGCCCTTGATGTCGACGGCGGGCAGGAGCTCGAGGTGGGGGGCCATGGTCCGATCCTAGGAGTCGGCCGCCCACGACCTCAGCACGGTGTCCACGCCGTCGAGGATGCGCGGCCAGGTCCGGTCGGGCGGCGGGTCGCTGTGGTCGAAGCTGCCGGCCAGCTCGAGGCTCGCGAAGCCGTGCACCACGCTGCCGATCAGCCGGACGGCGTGGGTCTGGTCGGGACCGGACAGGCCGTAGCCGCGCAGGATCGCCCGGGTGAGGTCGGCGTGCCGCCCGCCGGGCCCCGACGCGGCGGCCTCGGGCGAGAGCCGGAGCTGCATCGCCGCGTAGCGGCCCGGGTGCTCGCGGGCGAAGTCGCGGTAGGCGCCGGCGAAGGCCACCAGCGCGTCCTTGCCGGCGCGTCCGACCAGCGCCTCGGACGCCCGGTCGGCGAGCTCGTCGAGGGCGAGCAGGGCGATCCGGGTCCTCAGGTCGTCGGACCCGCCGACGTGGGAGTAGAGGCTGGCCACCCGGACGCCGAGCCGGCGTGCCAGCGCCGAGACGGTCACCTCGTCGAAGCCGACCTCGTCGGCCAGGTCCGCCCCGGCCCGGACCACGAGGTCGGGCGAGAGTCCTGCGCGGGCCATCCTGACTCCTTTAGTGGTTTGCCTAATACCTTTAGGTACCTTAGCGTCCTCCCCGTGAAGCCGTTGACCGAGCCCGAGATCCGCGCCAGCTTCGTCAACTGCTCGAAGGGCGAGGCGAAGCGACTCGCCGTCCCCCAGGACCTCGCCGGTCGACGGTGGGAGGACCTGGACTATCTCGGTTGGTCGGATCCGCGAGCGCCGGCACGCCGCTACCTCGTCGCGGACGTGGACGGGACGACGTACGGGCTCGTGCTCCGGATCAACGAGGCGAGCGTCGGGATCAAGCGGCGCAGCATGTGCTCGCTGTGCATCACCGTGCAGTCGGGCGGCGTCTCGCTCATGGTGGCGCCGCGCGCGGGCAGGGCGGGCCAGCAGGGGAACTCGGTGGGGACCTACATCTGCTCGGACCTCAGC
>NZ_JBFUMD010000666.1:0-1586 GCF_054049555.1 Nocardioides sp. P5_C9_2 | reverse complement strand
GGATCGTGCTGGTCGTGGTGGGTCGAGGAGACCGCTCCGGGCCGGGCTTCAGCCCGGCCCGGAGGAGGTCAGGACTCGAACGCGGTGTCGATGAACTGGTCGACGTTCTCCGAGGTCACGACGGGCGCGTAGAGCTGCACGGTGCGAGGCACCTCGATCTCGACCAGGTCGCTCATCGCCTTCCCCTGCACCAGCAGACGGGCCAGCTTGACGCCGTCGGCACCCTGGGTGGAGGGGTAGATGACGGTGGCCTTCAGCACGCTGTCGTCCTCCTGGATGGCCCGCATCGCGTTGGCCGAGCCGGCGCCGCCGATCATGGTGAACTCGTCGCGCCCCGCGCTCTCGATCGCCGCCAGGACGCCGACGCCCTGGTCGTCGTCGTGGTTCCACAGGTAGTCGATCTTCGGAGCGGCCTGCAGCAGGTTGGACGCGGCCTTCTCGCCACCCTCCACCGTGAAGTCGGCGGCGACGCGGTTGTCGACGTCCAGGCCGCAGTCCTTGAGCGCGTCCTCGAAGCCCTGGCTGCGGTCCTGGGTCAGGGGGAGAGAGTCGATGCCCGCGATCTCGGCGACGACGGCGTCCTCGTTGCCACCCGCCTGCTCGCAGATGTAGGCGCCCGCGGACACGCCCATGCCGTAGTTGTCACCGAGGACGGTGACGCGGGCGGCGTTGGGGTCGTCGAACTCGCGGTCGACGTTGATGACCGGGATGCCGGCCTCCATCGCCTTGAGGGCGACCGGCGTCATCGCGGCACCGTCGAAGGGCAGGAGCACGATCGCGTCGACCCCGTCGTTGATGAAGGTCTCGACCTGGCTGATCTGCAGGTTGACGTCGTTGGTGCCCTCGGCGACGCGCAGCTCCACGTCGTCGTACGCCTCGGCGGCCGTGCGGGTGGACTCGGTGATCGAGCCCATCCACCCGTGGTCGGCGGCGGGGGCCGAGAAGCCGATGACGACCGTGTCGCCCGACTCGTCGTTGGAGCCCTGCTCCGCGGTGGAGGTGCCGCCGCTGGCGCCGCTGCTCTCGGACTCGGGCTCGGCGTTGCTGGTGCACGCCGCGAGGGAGGCGACGGCGAGCCCGGCGACCAGGGTGGTCCCCAGCTTCTTGTGGATCGACGAGAGGGACATGTGCTGCTCCTTGTGCTGAATGGGGTGGTGCTGAATGGGGTGGTGCTGACTGGGGTGGTGCTGACTGCGATGCTGCGGGTGCTGGCTTGCCGCGCCGGGCCGAGGTGGTCCCCCGTCCCGGAGCGGCGTCATGCGGTGGTGCTCCGAGACGCCAGCCGCTGCTGGAGCAGGACGGCGACGACGATGATCAGGCCCTTCGCGACCGCCTGGGTCGAGGTGTCCTGGTTGTTGAGGGTGAACACGTTGTTGAGGGTGGTGAAGATCAGCACCCCGAAGACGGTGCCGACGATGGTGCCGCGGCCACCGGAGAGCAGCGTGCCGCCGATGACGACCGCCGCGATCGCGTCGAGCTCGTAGAGGTTGCCGTGCGTCGAGCTGCCCACCGTCGTGCGGGAGACCAGCATGATCGCGGCGATGCCGCAGCACAGGCCGACGAGCACGTAGAGCAGCACGTAGAGC
>NZ_JBFUMD010000665.1:0-1600 GCF_054049555.1 Nocardioides sp. P5_C9_2 | reverse complement strand
GAAGACCGTCAGTGCCCCGATGAAGACGAGTCGCGTGCTGAAGCGGTCGAGGACGAAGCCCGTCGCCGGGATCACCACCGCCATCGTCAGCAGGTACACCGTCGTGAGCCACTGCGCCGTCGACGCTGCGACCCCGAACGAATCCATGATGTGCGGGAGCGCGACGCCCATGACTGTCTCGTTGAGGATCATCACGAACGCCGCACCCAACAGGAGCGCGATCAGGGTGCGGACCTGCCGCTCAGCGCCCACCGGAACGGCGGGCGCGAGGGAGGGAACTGCCGCCTCCGTGTCCACCTACGTGGTCGGTTGTGTCAGCTGCGGACGGTAGGTGGTGATCAGGAGGCCGGCGGTCGCGACGACACCGACGCCCAGCGTGATCCAGAAGCCGGTCCAACCGAAGAGGTCCAGGCCGAAGGCGTGGAAGTCGTAGAGGTTGTCGATCGAGTACTTCCCGGCGGGGAACGTGCCGAGCACCAGGGCCACCACGCCGAGAGCGAGGACGTACTCGTAGCCCTCCTTGAAGATGAAGAAGCCGTTCTTGCGGTGGGCAAGCAGTCCCGCGACGAGCATGATGCTCAGGGTGGCAGCGGCGGCGAGCGGGGTGAGGACGCCGAGGATCAGCAGGATGCCCGCGCCGATCTCCGTGATCACCGAGGCCCACGCCTGGAGCTTGCCGTGCTTGAGGCCAAGGCTCGAGAACCAGCCGGCGGTGCCGGGGATCCTCCCGCCACCCCAGCCATGGTTGTACCCGTGCATGATCATGATGGCGCCGACTGTCACCCGCAGTGTCAGTTGAACCAGGTCGTACGACTCCACGTCGATCCCTTCGAGACGTCGTTCAGTTTAATGAACTAGATAATATGCCTACTATAGGCGTATGAGCGAACGCATGTCCGACAGCGACAGGACGCCCGTGGTGCTGGTCCACGGCATGGGTAGCAACTTCGAGCACAACTGGCGCCGGCACGGCTGGGTCGACATCCTCGCCGCTGCCGGCCACGAGGTGCTCGGCTTCGATATGCCCGGACACGGCAACGCCGCTCCGCTCGCCGCAACCGGTGACGGCGGGGTCGTTCGCCTCGTCGAGTTCTGCGAGGCCCACGCGGGCCCGGACGGGGAGGTGGACATCGTCGGCTTCTCGGCAGGCTCGGTGCTCAGTCTCACTGCGGTCGTACGTCGGCCCACACTCTTCCGCCGCGTCGCCCTTCTCGGATTGGCCGACACCCAGCTCGAGGTCACCCTGGAGGGCATGCGCACGGGGGCCGCCGACGTCGACTCCCCCGTCATGCGCGCGGTCCGGCTGTCGGCCGAGCGCGCGGGCAACAACGTCACCACCGTGCTGGATTGGGCGTCACGCGCCGACGGGCCGCCGAGCTTCGACGACCTGGCCCGAGTGACCTCACCGGTGCTCCTGGTGCTGGGCGAGCAGGACTTCCTCGGCGCACCCGAACGTCTGCTGGAGTCCCTCCCCCAGGCCCGGCTGGTGACACTGCCCGACACCGACCACTTCTCCACCACCAGGCGCGACGAGGCGAAGTCAGCCGTGCTGGAGTTCCTCAGCTCCTGAACCGCTGACAGAGACACCGATGGACGGGCG
>NZ_JBFUMD010000664.1:0-1607 GCF_054049555.1 Nocardioides sp. P5_C9_2 | reverse complement strand
CCGATGCGCCTGACACCATGGGCGGTTCGCGTCATCATGGGCAGTCTCGCCCGCTCACCACTCCCGGATCCGGATCCCAGCCGTGCCCCTCCACCGACACCGCGTCCACCGCGCCGGCCTGCGCCGCGCGGCGGTCCTCGCCGTGCTCGCGACCGTGGCGGCCGGACTCGGGTCGGTCGCGGTCCAGGGCACGGCCAGGGCCGACGACGCGGGGGTCCCGGCCCTCCAGCTCGTCACGCTCACCGGTGGTGGCACGTCCGCGGGCGCGCTCCGGCCGGGCGACCTGCTGGCCCGCCAGGACGCCGTGCTGGCCCGCGTGGGCAGCCCCACGACGACGTACCGGTGGACGACGGCGCTCAACGGCTTCGCGGTGGAGCTCACCCCCGACCAGGTGGCGGCGGTGCAGTCCGACCCCGACGTCGCCTCCGTCGAGGCCAACGCGGTGCGCCCGCTGACCGGGCGCCGCGGCACGGCCCTGGCGTCGGGGCAGGTGGGCCAGCCCCGGGCGTACGGCGGCGCCGGCGTGGTCATCGGCGTCATCGACTCGGGCCTGGCGCCCGAGTCCCCGCTCTTCGCCGCCATCCCCGGCCTCGGCCGCGAGCCGACGGGCTTCGGCGGGACGTGCGAGGTCGGGGAGGACTGGTCGGTCGAGACCTGCAACCGCAAGGTCATGGCCTCCGGCTGGTGGGTCGCCGGCTTCGGCAAGGACCGCATCCGCAGCTCCGAGCACCTCTCCGCCCGTGACGCCGTCGGGCACGGCACCCAGGTGGCCTCGGTCGCGGCCGGCAACGCCGGTGCCAGCGTCCGCATGCAGGGCCGCACGGTGGGCCAGTACGGCGGCATCGCGCCCCAGGCCCGGCTCGCCGTCTACAAGGCCTGCTGGGGTGCACCCGACCCGGGCGACGACGGCTGCGCGACCGCCGACCTGGTCTCCGCCATCGACCGTGCCACCGCCGACGGCGTCGACGTCCTCAACGTCGCGGTGGCCGGCCCGCCCGGCACCGACACGGTCGAGCGGGCGCTGCTCGGTGCCGCGGAGGCCGACGTCGTCGTCGTGGCCGCCGCCGGCAACGACGGTCGCGAGCAGTACGCCGCGCACGACAGCCCGTGGGTGACCACGGTGGGCGCCTCCCTCGGGAGCGTCTGGCAGGGCCGGGTCTCGGTGCGGGGCGGCCCGACGCTGACGGGCGCGAGCAGGTCGCGACGCAGCTCGGGCCCCACGCGTCTGGTGCTCGGCCGTGACGTGGCCGCCGCCGGCGTCTCCCGCCGCGACGCCGCGCAGTGTCGGCCCGGCTCGCTCGACGCCGCCCGGACGGCGGGCGTCGCGGTCTACTGCGAGCGCGGTGGCATCGGTCGCATCGACAAGTCCGACGCGGTGGCGCGTGCCGACGGCGTGGCCATGGTGCTCGGCAACGTGCGTCCCGGGCCGGTCGTCGACGACTTCCACGCGGTCCCGACCGTGCAGCTCAACGCTCCCGACGCGGCGCGGCTCGTGCGCTGGGTCCGCACCCACGACCGCACCTCGGTGCGGATGTCGGGGATCGCGCCGTCCCCCGTCGCCGGGCGGACCGCCGCCTGGTCGCCCCCGGGCGACCCCCGGGCCGGCT
>NZ_JBFUMD010000663.1:0-1610 GCF_054049555.1 Nocardioides sp. P5_C9_2 | reverse complement strand
GATGAAGGCACTCACCGTCGGCCCCGGCACCCACGACGACACCCAGGTCGGCCCGCTGGTCAACGAGGAGTCGGCGGCCAAGGTCGACGAGCTGGTCAAGGGCGCGGTCTCGGCCGGCGCCCGGGTCGTGCTCGGCGGCGAGCGCCCGGACCGCGAGGGCTTCTACTACTCACCGACCGTGCTGCTCGACGTCCCGCGCGGCGCCGACATCCTGGGCGAGGAGATCTTCGGCCCCGTCGCCCCGGTGCTGACCTTCACCGACGAGGACGACGCCATCGCAATGGCCAACGACACCGAGTACGGCCTGGTGTCCTACGTCTACACCCGCGACCTGGCCCGCGGCCTGCGCGTCAGCGAGCGGCTCGACGCCGGCATGGTCGGGCTCAACCGCGGCCTCGTCTCCGACCCGGCCGCTCCCTTCGGCGGCACGAAGCAGTCGGGCATCGGGCGCGAGGGTGGGCACGAGGGGATGCTGGACTACATGGAGAGCAAGTACGTCGCTGTCTCCTGGTGAGCTGAAGTCTTCACGTGGCGACGCTGCAGTCCGTTCAGCCACGTTGGAGGGCGCGAAGAACGTAGCCCGATTCGCCCAGAATGGGCTACGCCGAAGGCGCGACCGCGCCCCTTCGCCCACAGTGCCTCGCCTGGTGCGAGTTCTCCCGACGTCTTCCGAACGTCGTGCACCGGCGATCGTTGACCACGAGTAGAGCTGGTGTTTAGTCAACCGACGACGAGCGCTAGACCGACCAGATTGCGTTCCAGCCGGAGCGGGCGCCGCGAAGATCGTGCAGCATCGAAGTTCGAGTCACTCTACTTAATCAGTCCACCCGGCCAGCGCGTTTCGTGGTCCCTCTTTAGCCTCTTCATGTCACCAAGGACTGTCTTCAGCGTCGCGGATGAGGGCACCTCGCTGGCGTCGTGCGGACCTGGGTTGAGGCTGGACCGCCATAAACTCCACCGACCTCGCTCGTCGTTCGCCAGCGCAAAACCGAGAACCTCGGGGATCAGCGCGCCCAAGATCATGTCCCCAACTTCAGAGACTCGAGTCGGCGTACCCGCTTGGGTTCGACCGGTTGCGATGATTTGCTTTGCAAGACGCTCGGCAGCCCGTCGAAGTGCGGTCGCGGCGTTCTTCCGACCTTCCTCGGTTCGGCTGCCAATGGCGTCCTGGGCTTCGAGGAGATGGCGGCCAAACACATCAGTCTGATTGGTCACAGAAGTTCCCTCAGCCATATTCGTGAGGGTCAACTCGAAGCGCTCGGCGCCACGGTGGCCGTGCAGTTCGCCAAGGTTTACGGCTAGTTTCGGGTCGTGCGTGCAGACGATGACCTGAACGTTCTCCTCAAGCAACGCACCAACGGTGTTGAGTGCGAATGTCACGCTGTGCTCCGGGTCGTAGCCGGGTAGCGGGTCGTCGAGCACTACGACTGGGCTCTTGAGGAGCCGCTGACGTGCAAGGAATGCCGACAGTCCTAGTGCGTTGAGTTGGCTGTCGCTGAAGACGCCGACCGCGTCCCGCTTCTGCGGAGAGGCAGTGTCGGAGAGGGCGAGTTCGGCGGTGAGGTTCACATACCGGCGGCCGGATGCACGACGGCCGACACCCCCGAACC
>NZ_JBFUMD010000662.1:0-1611 GCF_054049555.1 Nocardioides sp. P5_C9_2 | reverse complement strand
ACCTCGACGCGGGGCAGACGGTCACCCTGCTCGCGACCGGGGGAGTGTCCCTCGCGCTCACGGCTCCCTCGGGCGCCCCGGTGCCGGGGGCCGAGGACGCCGAGCCCACCACCGTGACCGCGACCGAGGGCGGGGACCACGTGCTGCGCCTCACCCGGCCGGACGCGGTCGGCGACACGAGGTCCGACGTCACCGTCTCCGAGCCGGTCCGGGCGTACGGCGACCTCGACGGCGCAGGCGTCGACCTGGTCACGACCCTGCCCGGCCAGCGGGCGGAGCTGTCCTTCGAGGCGGCGGGCGGGACGCTGGTGTCGGAGCACGCGATGCAGGAGTCGTGCTGTCAGCCGCCGGCGGGAGTGCTCACCATGCTCGACCCCACGGGCGCACCGGTGCCCCGTCTCGGCAGGCTCGTCCGGCAGGGCGGCGCCTGGCTGCTCCCCAACCTCGACGGCACCTACGTGCTGCGCGTCGAGGCCGGGTCGGGAGGCTTCGTCGACCGGCGCGGGCAGACCGTCCTGACCGGTGCGCAGGTCCCAGCGACCCTTGACGGCGAGCCCGGGCACGTCTCCCTCGACCGCCCCGGTGAGGTCGCCCTCGTGCGCACCACCGTGCCGGCCGGTCTCGAGGTCCGACTCTCGGACACCGGCCCGGACCACCTCGACCGCGAGGTGTTCGACCCCGACGGTCGTCCGCTCGCGGTCTACAGCACCACCCCCGACCTCGGTCCCACGCAGGCCGGGACCTACACCGAGCTGGTGTCCTACGACGGGTCGGCCGACGTGCAGGTGCACGCCTCGACGCCGCTCGAGATCGACCTGCAGGCCGAGGGCGCCACGGACTACGACCTGGGGGCGGCTCCGTCGCGGCTGCTCCGAGCACGTCTCGAGGTCACGTCGGGGCGCACGCTCGCCGTCGAGGTGCTCGACGACCTCGGTCTCTGCGCCCGCGGAGCCGACCTCGCCTCCGGTGCCGACCTCGTCGAGTGGATGGCCGACGTCGAGGACCAGCCGAGCGTCCTGCGGGCCGCGGCCCCCGGGGAGCTGGTGCTCGCCCTGTCGCCGTGCGCCCGGCAGGGCGTCGTACGCATCCAGGACGTGGCGGTCGTGGACGACGAGCCCGTGTCCTCGACGACGACGAACGGCGTCACGACGACCACCACGCGTGCCACGCTGACCGCGCCCGCGCCAGGCCGGTTGATGGTCGTGGCCCACGACGCGGGCCGGAGCTTCTCGGACCGGGTGACGCTGAGGACCACCGGCTCGACCTTCCCGACCGGTACGGGCCTCGCGCTGGCCCACGGGGCGCCCGACGCGTCGCTCTTCCGGGCCTTCGGGCCGCCGGGGGACCCCTTCCCCCTCAGCTACGGCCAGGTCCGGGGGCCGCAGCTGCTGTTCGTGTACGCCGGGCCGACCGCGACCGGGACGATCGACCTGGAGATCGAGCTCCAGGCGTACTGACGAGGCAACCGGGGAGCGGCTCGCCCGCGTCTGTCCCGGTGAGGGCCACCCGGCCCGCACCACAGGGGGAGACATGAAGAAGCTGCTCGGGCCGCTGCTGGTCATCTGCGCCGTCGTCGCGCTGCACGCCGTCCCGGCCTCCGCGGCGTCGACG
>NZ_JBFUMD010000661.1:0-1612 GCF_054049555.1 Nocardioides sp. P5_C9_2 | reverse complement strand
GCGGACAGGACGCCGGCCTCGACGAGGGTCCACGGGGCGTGGCAGATGGCGGCGACGGGCTTGCCCGAGGCGGCGAACTCCTTGATGAACGCCACCGCCCCCTCGTCCATCCGCAGGGCGTCGGGGTTGGCGACGCCGCCCGGCAGGATCAGCGCGTCGTAGTCGGCGACCGAGGCGTCGGCGACGGTCTTGTCCACGGGGCGGGTCTCGGCCTTGTCGAGGTGGTTGAAGAGCTGGACGGTGCCGGACTCCGGGGAGAGAAGCTCGGCCGTGTGCCCGGCGCCGGTCACGGCGTCCCACGGCTCGGTGAGCTCGACTGCCTCGATGCCCTCGGACGCGGTCAGGAATGCGATTCGCTTGGTCATCCCCCCACGGTTCCTCGCCGGTGGGGGCTGGACAACACACCTGCGGGTGGTGTCCCGGGCGCTAGCCTCGCCGCGTGACCGACACCGACGCGACGCCCGCCCCCCGCATCAGCGACCAGACCATCGCCGTCCTCGGCGGCACCGGTCCGCAGGGCCGCGGACTGGCCCGTCGCTTCGCCGCCGCCGGGCTGACCGTGGTGCTCGGCAGCCGCGCGGCGGACAAGGCCGAGGCGGCCGCCGCCGAGCTCTCGGAGGCCCTCGGCACGACCCTGACCGGGGCGAGCAACGCGGACGCCGCGGCGACCGCGGACGTCGTGCTGGTCGTCGTACCGTGGGAGGGGCACCAGGAGCTGCTCGAGTCCCTGCGCGAGGTCCTCGCGGGCAAGGTCGTCGTCGACTGCGTCAACCCGCTCGGCTTCGACAAGCAGGGGCCGTACGCGCTGCAGGTCGAGGAGGGGTCGGCCACCCAGCAGGCCGCCGGGATCCTCACCGAGTCGCGGGTCGTCGGCGCCTTCCACAACGTCTCCGCGGTCCTGCTCGGGGACCCGGCCGTCGAGCGGGTCGAGACCGACGTCCTCGTCCTCGGCGACGACCGCGAGGCCACCACCCTCGTCCAGGAGCTCGCCGACGYCGTCCCGGGCATGCGTGGGGTGTACGGCGGACGGTTGCGCAACGCGCACCAGGTCGAGGCCCTCACGGCCAACCTGATCGCCATCAACCGCCGGTACAAGTGCCACGCGGGGCTGCGCGTCACCGACGTCTGACGCGCCCGCGCGGAATGCCACGCCGTCGCGGGGTGTTGCGACCCGACGTGGTGCAGACGATGACGACCCCCGTCCAGGCTCCCGACGACTCCCGTCGGGTGTCCCTGCTGCTCGGCCTGCTCTTCGGCCTGGCCGGCATGGGCTCGTCGTCCGCGGCGATCGCGCTGCCGCAGATGGCCTCCGACCTCGACGTCAGCCTCGGGACGGCGGCGTGGAGCATCAGCCTCTACGTGCTGATGCTCGCCGTCACGACCGCGGTCTACGGGCGCGTCAGCGACCTGGTCGGCGTACGCCTCCCGCTGGTCTTCGGGATCACCCTGATGACCGTCGGCGCCGTCGCCGCCGCGCTGGCCCCGACCTTCGGCGTGCTGCTCGTCGCCCGGCTCTTCCAGGGGGCGGGCGCCGCGGCGGTCCCGACCCTGGGCGTCACCGCCCTGAGTGCGCGGTACGTCGGCCCGGTGCGCGGCCTCGCCCTCGGCCGCC
>NZ_JBFUMD010000660.1:0-1612 GCF_054049555.1 Nocardioides sp. P5_C9_2 | reverse complement strand
GAGGAAGTGCTCGAGCGGCCCGGCCCCGAGGGGCTCGCCGACGTCCACCGCGATCCGCGACCGGGCGCCGCGCGGCCCGGGCCAGCGGCGCGAGCACGTGTAGGTCACCCGACTGCCGGAGCGCTCGCGGTCCATCCGCGACCACAGGTAGGGCAGTCGCGGACCCCAGCGCGCGGCGAGCACGGGCGCGAGCCGCGACGCGTCCAGGCTGACGAACACCACCCCGCGGCGGCCCTGATCGTCGACGGAGTAGAGCCGGACGTTGGTCTCGTGGAACGACCCGACGTAGGGCAGGCCCGGCGAGCCGAGGAACCCGATGCCCTGCATCCAGAAGGGGATGAGCCCGACGTACGTCGCCCCGTCGATCGTGTCCGGCCGGGTGCCGGCGGGCAGGTGTGCCTGCACCCGCTCCGGCGGCACCGCCCAGTGCAGGAAGGCCAGCTCCGACCAGCGCTGGGTGAAGACGGTGCGCCCGGCCGGTCGCGGCGACAGCGGGGTGACCGGCTCGGGCTCCATGCTCACGCCTTCCCGTGCCAGGACTCCCACAGCGCGGCGTAGGAGCCGCCGGCGGCGACCAGCTCGTCGTGCGAGCCGAACTCGGAGATGACGCCGTCCTCCACCACGGCCACCCGGTCGGCGTCGTGGGCGGAGAAGAGCCGGTGCGCGATCGCGATGACGGTGCGGCCGTCGAGCACGGCGGCCAGCGACCGCTCGAGGTGCCGGGCGGCACGGGGGTCGATGAGCGAGGTGGCCTCGTCGAGGACCAGCGTGTGCGGGTCGGCGAGCACCAGGCGTCCCAGCGCGACCTGCTGCGCCTGCGCGGCGGTGAGCGCACGGCCCCCGGAGCCGACCACCGTGTCCAGCCCCGACGGCAGCCCGTCGACCCACTCCAGCGCGTCGACAGCGTCGAGCGCCTGCCGGATCTCGTCGTCCGAGGCGGCCGGGCGGGCCAGCACGAGGTTCTCCCGCACGGTGCCCACGAAGACGTGGTGCTCCTGGGTCACCAATGCCACGTGCCCGCGCAGCTCGTCCAGCGGCAGCTCCACCAGGCCGACGTCGCCGACCGTCACCCGGCCGGTGCGCGGGGGATGGATGCCGGCCAGCAGCCGGCCCAGGGTCGACTTGCCAGCCCCCGACGGGCCGACCATGGCGATCCGCTCGCCGACCCCGACGTCGAGGTCGACGCCGTGCAGCACGTCGCGCCCCTCGACGTACGAGAAGCGCACGTCCTGGGCCTCGAGCTTCTCGCTCACCGGCCGCTCCCCGGACACCGACCGGTCGTCGGGGACGTGGGCGACGCCGAGCAGGCGGGCGAGCGAGGCGGCGCCGAGCTGGAGCTCGTCGAGGATCGAGACCAGCCGGTCGACCGGGTCGATGAGCATCTGCACGTAGAGCGTCGCCGTTGTCACCTCCGCCAGCGAGACCTGGCCCCGGGTGTAGAGCCAGCCGCCGAAGAGCAGCGTCCCCACCACCGGCAGCAGGTAGGCCAGCTCCATGCTCGGGAAGAACACGGTGCGCAGCCGCAGCGTGTACTTCTCGGCGTCGTACGACGCGGCGCAGTCGGCGTCGCCGGTCTCCACCCGCCGGCGACCGAGACCGAGGGCCTCGACGG
>NZ_JBFUMD010000659.1:0-1614 GCF_054049555.1 Nocardioides sp. P5_C9_2 | reverse complement strand
GACTCCGCCCTCGTCCCGCCGCCCCGATCCCGTGCACCCCGCCCGGTCCCTGCCCTACGCTGCGAGCCACGGGCGAGCACGAGGGGGACCCATGAGCATCGTCACCGGTACGCCGAGCGCCCCGGCCCGACCGGTGCCCGCCCCGGACGGCTGGACCCGTCGCGACCGCGTGGCCGGCTGGCTCCTGGCCGCGACCTGGGTGGCCCTGCTCCTCTCCACCCTCCTCACCGGCCAGCGCGTCTCGACCTTCGGCCACCTCGAGGGCAYGGTGGCCGACCAGCAGGTCGGGGAGGTGGAGATCATCGGCGAGCCGCTGTCGGACGACGCGATCGGCTACGCAGGGGTCCAGGTCCGGTGGCGCGAGGGCTGGATCCTGTACGCCGCGCGGGTGACGGAGGCCAGCAACGAGCGCCAGGCCGCCAAGGCGCGCCGGGCCAACGGCGAGCCGGTCGTCGTCGGCAGCGTGGTGGACCACCTGCGCGGGCTCGACCCCGACGTCTCCTTCGCCCGCGGCGAGCAACGCTCACCGTCGTTCACGATGCGCGGCTTCGAGACACCCGCATGGGTCGGTCTCGGCTACCTGGTCCTGCTGGCCGGCACGCTCGTCCTGGTCGGAGGGCCGCGCCCGTGGCGGGCCACCCGGTGGGCATGGGCCTGGCTGGTCCTGCTCGTGCCGCCGTACGGCGTCGCGGCGTACCTGCTCCTCGGCGGCCCGACCGGGCTGCTCCCCCCGCGCGACCCCCGGCGGGCCTGGCTCACCGGGGGCTGGGCGTTCCTCCTGGCCCTGCTGCTCGGCGGGGGCTCCGCCGCCGCCTGACGGCGACACGCGGACACAACCCGCCTCGCCGTGGCGCTGTGAGCGTGGCTCCGGCGGGGTCGGAGCGGTTGTGTCCGCGTGTCTGCGGGCGTTCCTCAGGCCTTCTTCGCCGCCGTCGTCTTCTTCGCGGCGGCCTTCTTGGCCGTGGCCTTCTTGGCCGTCGTCTTCTTCGCGGCGGTCGTCTTCTTGGCGGGCGTCTTCTTCGCGCCCTTCTTGGCCGCCTTCTTGGCCGGGCCCTTGTCGCGCCGCTCCTGGAGCAGCTCGGCCGCCCGCTCGAGGGTCAGCGACTCGATGGTGTCGTCCTTGCGCAGGGTGGCGTTGTACTCACCGTCGGTGACGTACTCACCGAAGCGACCCGCCTTGACGACCACGGGCTGCCCGGAGACCGGGTCGTTGCCCAGCTCCTTCAGCGGCGCGGTCGCGGCGCCCCGGCCCCGCTGCTTGGGCTGGGCGTAGATCGCCAACGCCTGGTCGAGGGTGATGTCGAAGATCTGGTCCTCGTGGGTCAGCGACCGCGAGTCGGTGCCGCGCTTGAGGTAGGGCCCGTAGCGCCCGTTCTGCGCGGTGATCTCCTCGCCGTCCTCGCCGGCCCCCACCACGCGGGGCAGGGCGAGCAGCTTGACGGCCTCCTCCAGCGACACGGTGTCCAGCGTCATCGACTTGAAGAGCGACCCGGTGCGCGGCTTGGCCGACTTGGGCGCGTCCTCGGGCAGCTGCTCGGTGACGTAGGGGCCGAAGCGGCCGTTCTTGGCGACGACGACCAGCCCGGTCTCCGGGTGCTCGCCGAGCACCTGCTC
>NZ_JBFUMD010000658.1:0-1628 GCF_054049555.1 Nocardioides sp. P5_C9_2 | reverse complement strand
GGGGCCCTTTCTTCACGCGCGAAGCGGATCAGCCGATCTCGACGACCGCCGTGCCGGGTGCCATCTTCTTGCCGTCGACGTTCTCGGTCCAGACCTCGAGCGTGACGACCGTGGTGCCGTCCTCCTCGGCGACGTCGGTGATCATGCCCTTCGCCGTCACGACGCCCTTGGTGTTCGGCGTCCGGAAGTCGCAACGCAGGCTCCTGATCCGCCCCGCACCGCCGAGCCACTCGCGCAGCAGGACGTGCAGGTATGACCACTGCAGGTTGCCCATGCCGAAGGCGCCGGGCATCCCGGCCGCCCGGCCGGCCTCGTCGTCCATGTGGATCGGCACGAACTCGTAGTTGACGGCCGCGTAGCGGTTCCAGTTGTGGAAGCCGGTGTCGCGAACGAGGGGCGCCAGCTCGGCGCCGACCTCGGGCGCGGGAGACAGGGTCCTGGTGGATGTCATCGTCGGTCCTTCTCAGTATCGGATGAGGGTCATCGCCGAGCGCTTCACGAACTCGCCGTCCTGGTTGGTCCAGGTGTCGACGTTCGTGCTGAAGAGCATCAGGCCGAGGCGTCCCTCGCGCTCGGCGTACTCACCGAGGCTCCGCACGCTCGTGATCACGTCGCCGGCCTTGATCGGGACGCCGTACTCGACCGACATGCCGCCGTTGAGCATGTTCGTCAGTCCCGGTCCCTCGATGCCGACCTGGTTCTCCGTGCTGTCGGCGTTGAACCCGGTGGTCCCGGGCTTCTCGACCGGCGTGACCGACAGCTCCTCGGACGCAGCTCCCCACGCCGCCGACATCACGTTGAACTCCTCGGGTGCGATCATCGGGCTGCCGTCTGCGGGAGCGTCGATGAACCTGGTCGGGGGCTCCGCGGGCCAGTAGGTTGCGATCGCCCACCGGCGGATGTCGTTCTGTCCGACCGGATAGCTGGTGCTCCGGCCGATCTCGGTGCCCACGGCGTTGTGCATGGCCTCCGAGATGTGGGAGTCGGGCATGAGGTCTCCTTCTGTGTGGTGGTTGAGGTCAACTGGCATCACGGACGACGAACTCCTCGAGCTGGCGCACGGTGCGGACCTCGAAGACGCCGCTGCAGTGCGGCCGGTAGGTGTCGATCAGGCAGTCACCGTCGTGCCACGTCGCCGACCGCTCGGGGCTCAGCCAGAAGAGTCGGCCGGCGCGCGCGCCGATCGCCTGGAGGGCGCCCTCGCGCGGATCGCGGAAGTTGCTGCGGGCATCGCCGAGCACGAGCACGATCGTGCGCGGACTGAGCTGGTGCCCGGTCGTGTCCCAGAACTGCTGGAACGTCCGGCCGTAGTCGGACCGGCCGTCGAGGTGGATCCCGAGGTGGTCGTCGTCGATCCGTTCGGCGGTCCGGTGCACGTCAGTGCTGTGCTGCAGCAGGTCGGTGACCTCGTCGATCCCGTCGACGAACACGAAGCTCCGCACGGAGTGGAACCGGGCGTGCAGGCCGTGACTCAGCGAGAGCGTGAAGCGGGCGAAGGACGCCACCGAGCCGGAGATGTCGGCAAGGACGATCAGCTCCGGCCGCGGCGGTCGGCGCGGGTGGAACACCGGACGCGCGGGTATGCCGCCGGTCGCCATCGACGACCGCATCGTCGCGCGGGCGTCGAG
>NZ_JBFUMD010000657.1:0-1636 GCF_054049555.1 Nocardioides sp. P5_C9_2 | reverse complement strand
CTACTCCCGCGACCAGGGCCTCATCAACCAGGTGTTCGGCACCGAGGTGGACTGGTACGGCGACCCGGACGTCAACCTCTGGGCCGTCCTGGTGGCCAACGCATGGCGGCACACCGGCTACGTCATGCTGATCTACCTGGCCGGCCTGAAGGGCGTCGACGGGACCCTGCGCGAGGCCGCGGCGGTCGACGGGGCGAGCGAGGTGCGCACCTTCTTCCACGTGATCTTCCCCGTGATGCGACCGATCAACATGATCGTGGTCGTCATCGTGGTCATCGAGTCGCTGCGTGCCTTCGACATCGTGTGGGTCATCAACAAGGGGCGCAACGGGCTCGAGGTCATCGGCGCCCTCGTCGGGCAGAACGTCCTCGGCGAGGCCACCCGCTACGGGTTCGGCTCGGCGCTGGCCGTGATCATGATGCTGATCTCCTCGATCTTCATCACCATCTACCTGCGGAACGTCTTCCGTGAGGAGCGCGAGCGATGAGCGTCGAGACCCCGGTCGCCGTACCCGAGACGGCACCACCGCCCAGGCAGGAGGGCGGGGTGATGAGCCGCAACCGCGGCGTCATCGCCACGGTGATCACCGCGGTGCTGGCCCTCCTCTGGCTCTTCCCGCTCTTCTGGGCGGTGCTCAACTCCTTCCGCGAGTACGAGTACACCCAGGCCAACGGCTACCTGTCCCTCGGCGGGTGGACCTTCGACAACTACCAGCAGGCCTGGTCCCAGGGCGAGTTCGGCCTGCACATGCGCAACTCGATGCTCGTCACGATCCCGGCGGTGCTGCTCACGCTGTTCCTGTCCTCGATGGTCGCCTTCGTGCTRGCCCGGTTCAGCTTCCGGTTCAACCTCGCGCTGCTCGGCGTCTTCCTGGCAGCCAACCTGCTGCCACCCCAGGCGCTGCTGATCCCGGTGTTCCGGATGTTCCGCGAGATCCCGCTGCCGCTGTTCATGAGCGACTCGGGGTCGATGCTCAACAGCTTCTGGTCGTTGATCCTGGTCAACACCGCCTTCCAGATGGGGTTCTGCACCTTCGTGCTCAGCAACTACATGAAGACGCTGCCGCACGAGATCTACGAGTCGGCAGAGCTGGACGGGGCGGGGGTGTGGCGGCAGTACTGGCAGCTGACCATGCCGCTCGTGCGCCCGGCCCTCGCGGCGCTGGCGACCCTGCAGTTCACCTGGATCTACAACGAGTTCTTCTGGGCCACGGTGCTCATCCAGCAGGGCGACAAGCTGCCCATCACCTCGGCGCTCAACAACCTCCGGGGCCAGTTCTTCACCGACACCAACCTGGTGGCGGCGGGATCCGTGATCGTGGCACTGCCGGTCCTGGTGGTGTTCTTCGCGCTGCAGAAGCAGTTCGTCTCGGGCCTGACACTCGGCTCGACCAAGGGTTGAGCGTCCACATGCGAAAGGACTGCACATGGCAACGGTGACCTTCGAGAAGGCGCAGCGGTGGTATCCGGGGGCAGACACCCCGGCCGTCCCCGCCCTCGACCTCGAGATCGCGGACGGCGAGTTCATGGTGCTCGTCGGTCCCTCGGGGTGCGGCAAGTCGACGACCCTGCGCATGCTGGCCGGCCTCGAGGAGTGCAACCGGGGGAGCATCCGGATCGGCGACCGGGACGTGACC
>NZ_JBFUMD010000656.1:0-1636 GCF_054049555.1 Nocardioides sp. P5_C9_2 | reverse complement strand
GTGCTGCGCAACCGTCCGGTCCTGGCCATGGGCCTGATCGGTGGCCTCATGTCCAGCAACCGGTTCATCGGCGTCGAGGAACGGCTGGTGGACATCGAGCGACAGCTCACGCTCGAGGACGACCAGCTCGTCGTCCTCGACCGGGACGAGTGGGGGCGGCTCCCGGCCCGCGTCGAGATGTACCGGGCCGCCCTCGCCCTCAACGCGGGGGACCCCGCCGGGACCATCGACCACGCCGGTCGTGCCCTCGGGGCCGCGGTCGGGGACGACGACCTGGTCCGCGCGGCCGCCTCCGCCCTGTCCGGCCTCGCCTCCTGGACCACCGGGGACCTCGACGCCGCTCGGCGCGGCTACGCGGCCGCGCTGGAAGGGCTGCGGAGGGCCGGTCATGTCGCCGACGTGCTCGGCTGCTCCATCGCACTGGCCGACCTCGCGATGACCCAGGGGCGGCTGGGGGAGGCACAACGCGTCTTCGAGGACGCCCTCGACCTGGCCGCTCCCGAGGCACCCGGCCCGCGGGGCCGGGCGGACATGTTGGTGGGGCTGGCCCGGGTCGCCTGGGAGCGCGACGACATGGTGGCTGCGGCCGCCCAGCTGYGCGCCGCCGAGGACCTGGGCGACGCCGGCGCGCTGGCGCAGAACCCCTACCGCTGGCGGGTCGCGATGGCCGGGCTGCGGGCGGCCGAGGGCCGCCCGGACGTCGCCCTGGCCCTCCTCGACGAGGCGGAGCGGGTGTACGTCGGCGACTACTCACCCGACGTACGGCCGGTGCACGCCGTGCGCGCACGACTGCTGGCGACGCAGGGTGACGTGACCGGGGCCGGTGCCTGGGCCGTCCGGCACCACCTCGCGCCCGACGACGAGCTGAGCTACGTGCACGAGTACGAGCACGTGACGTTGGCGAGGATCCTGCTGGCGCAGCGGTCGGCCCGAGCCTCGGACCTGCTCGACCGGCTCTTGTCCGCGGCCGAGGACGGGGGCCGGGTCGGCACCCAGATCGAGGTCCTCGTGCTGCAGGCACTCGAGCGGGGGGACGTCGCCCCGCTCGAGCGGGCCCTCGTGCTGGCGGAGCAAGACGGCTGGACCAGGGTCTTCGTCGCCGAGGGGGAGCCGATGGCCAGGCTGCTGGAGAGGCTCGCCCGCTCCCACCCCGACTGGCCCCACCTGCACCGCGTCCTGGACGCCGCGAGGGCCTCCGTACGGCCCGCGCACGCCCCACTCCTTCCGACGCCGCAGCCCCTCGTCGACCCGCTGAGCGACCGCGAGCTCGACGTGCTCCGGCTGCTGGCCAGCGACCTGGACGGCCCGGGCATCGCGCGCCAGCTGGTGGTCTCGCTCAACACGGTCCGCACGCACACCAAGCACATCTACGCCAAGCTCGGCGTCAACAGCCGGCGCGCCGCCGTCCGCGAGGCGCACCGGCTAGACCTTCTCGCCGGTCGCCGCTGAGCCGTGCCGCAGGGCGAAGATCACCACCCCGGTCACCACATGGTGTGACGTGCAGCCACCGGCTCCAGGCCTAGCGTCCCGGGCATGAACACATCGGTCGGTGGCCAGGACGAACCCGGCTGGTACGAGATCCACCTCCAGGGTCGGCTCGACCGGCGTTGGGAGGCCTGGTTCGACGGGATGACCC
>NZ_JBFUMD010000655.1:0-1639 GCF_054049555.1 Nocardioides sp. P5_C9_2 | reverse complement strand
CATCGACAGCGTGCTCGCGGCGCGGCGCATCAGCCGGGAGAACGTCGCCGGCTGACGGTCCACCGCCGGCGGGTGCTCCGCCGCGTCAGCGGGCGGGGATGAGCGCGCAGGTGATGCGCGCGGTGCAGACCCGCTTGCCCCGCTCGTCGGAGATCACGACCTCCCACGTCGCCATGCTGCGCCCGATGTGGGCCGGGGTGGCCACGCCGGTGACGGTGCCGGAGGTCGCCGATCGGTGGTGCGTGGCGCTGATGTCGACGCCGACGGCGATCCGGTCGGGCGCCGCCGCGATCGCCGAGCCGACCGATCCCAGGCTCTCGGCCAGCACGACCGACGCCCCGCCGTGGAGCAACCCGTAGGGCTGGGTGTTGCCCTCGACCGGCATCGTCGCCACGATCCGCTCGGGGCTGATCTCGATGATCTCGATGCCCATCTTCTCGTTGAGGGCTCCCATCCCGTCAGGCATCTGTGCCATCACGGCGTCGACGGGGGAGAGGGCCTGGTCGGTGCTGGGCTGCTCGCTCATGGGCGCCATTGTGGCCGACGCGTCCCACCACGTCGGGCAGGGCGTCGTACGACGGGCCACGGGGGAGTCCGGTGTCGGAGGCGACGGTTAGAGTCGCGACGTGTCGCAGACGAACTCCCGCCCCCGGCTCCTGCTCCTCGACGGTCACTCGCTGGCCTACCGCGCGTTCTTCGCCCTCCCGGTGGAGAACTTCGCGACCGCGACCGGGCAGCACACCAACGCCGTCTACGGCTTCACCTCGATGCTCGTCAACGTGCTGCGCGACGAGGTGCCCACCCACGTCGCGGTCGCGTTCGACAAGTCGCGGCAGACGTTCCGCCTCGAGGAGTACTCGGAGTACAAGGCCAAGCGCAACAAGACGCCCGGCGAGTTCAGCAGCCAGCTGCCGCTGATCAAGCGCGTCCTCGACACCCTGCACATCCCGCACCTCGAGCTGGACGGCTACGAGGCCGACGACATCATCGCGACGCTCGTGACCCAGGCGGTGGCGGAGGGGATGGAGGTGCTGATCCTCACGGGCGACCGTGACTCCATCCAGCTGGTCACCGAGACCTCGACGGTGCTCTACCCGATGCGTGGGGTCAGCGACCTCGCCCGCCTCACCCCCAGCTACGTCGAGGACAAGTACGGCGTGCCGCCGTACCGCTATCCCGAGCTCGCCGCCATCGTGGGGGAGACCTCCGACAACCTGCCCGGCGTCCCCGGGGTCGGGCAGGGCTACGCCGCCAAGTGGATCAACCAGTACGACGGTCTCGACAACGTCATCGCCCGCGCGGACGAGATCACCGGCAAGAAGGGCGAGGCCCTGCGCGAGCACCTCGGCGACGTGATCCGCAACCGTCGCCTCAACGCGCTGGTGCGTGACCTGACGCTGCCCGTGCGTCCCGGCGAGACCGTGCGCCAGCCCTGGGACCGCACGGCCGGCCTCGAGCTCCTCGACGAGCTGGAGTTCCGCGGCGAGCTGCGGACCCGACTGATCGACACCATCGACCCCGAGCCGGCCGGCGGCGAGGTCGCCGAGGCCGGGTTCGAGCTGGACGGCGAGCGGCTGACGACCGGCACCGTGGCGGCCTGGCTCGACGCCCACGTCATGGCGGGCGAGCGGGTCGGCGT
>NZ_JBFUMD010000654.1:0-1640 GCF_054049555.1 Nocardioides sp. P5_C9_2 | reverse complement strand
GTCGAGGTCCTTGACGGCGTGGAAGCCGTTCTCGTACTGCTTGTTGACCTTGTCGAGGACTACTTCGGCCACGATCCACTCATCCCTTCACGGCGCCGGCGGTCAGTCCGCCGACGATGTAGCGCTGGAGGTACATGAACAGTCCGACCGTCGGCACGGCCAGGATGACGGCGCCTGCCGCGAACTCGCCGAACTGGGCGTTCTTGGTCAGCGGGTCGGCGATCAGCCCGTAGAGCCCGACGGCCGCGGTCTTGGAGTCGTCCTGGCGCAGGAAGATGCTGGCGATCATGAACTCGTTGATCGCTCCGATGAAGCCGAGGAGGCCGGTGATGGCCAGGATCGGCGCCACGAGCGGGAGGATGATGCCGAAGAAGACCTGGAAGTGTGTCGCGCCGTCCATCTTGGCCGACTCGTCGAGGTCCTTGGGGATGGTGTCGAAGAAGCCCTTCATGAGCCAGGTGTTCACTCCGAGGGCGCCGCCGAGGTAGAGGATGATGAGCCCGGCGGCGGTGTTGAAGCCGATCACCGGCCACAGCTCCGTGATGTTGGCGAACATCAGGTAGATGGCGACGATCGCCAGGAACTGCGGGAACATCTGCACGAGCAGCAGCCCCATGAGGCCGGCCCGACGCCCCCTGAACCGGAAGCGCGAGAACGCGAACGCGGCGCAGGCCGAGATGAACATCGAGATCGCGGCCGCGACCGAGGCGATCACCAGGCTGTTGACGAACCAGCGGGGGAACGAGCCGGCGAACAGGTCCTGGTAGTTGACCAGGCTGACCTCCCGGGGGAACAGCGTCGACGAGCTGAGGGTGCCGTTGGGGTTCAACGACGCCGATACGACGAAGAGGATCGGGAAGATCGAGAAGGCCAGGGCCAGGATGCCGACCAGGTGGCTCAGCCCCGTGCGCCGGATCCAGCCGCCCTTGGCGGAGCCGTGCCGGACCACCGCGGGGGGATCCTCGGCGTCGGCGGTCGCCGCGGGGGCCTCCGATGTCTTGGATGTCATCAGTTGATCTCCTCCAGGACCTGGGTGCGTCGGAAGCCGACGATCGAGACGGTGGCCACGATCAGGAAGATGAGCACGGAGATGGCGGCGGCGAACCCGTAGTCGGCGCCGGACCCGCCGAACGCGAGCCGGTAGGTGTAGGTGATGAGGATGTCGGTACTTCCCGCACTCGGGTTGTCGGGCGGGAAGGGACCGCCCCGACTGGTCAGGAAGATCGCCGCGAAGTTGTTGAAGTTGAAGGCGAAGGACGTGATCAGCAGCGGGGCCAGCGCGACCAGCAGCAGCGGGAACGTGATGGTCCGGAAGGCGTGGAACGGCTTGGCGCCGTCGACGCCGGCCGCCTCGACGAGGTCGGAGGGGATCGACTGGAGTGCGCCGGTGATGACGAGGAACATGTAGTTGTAGCCGAGCCACAGCTGGATCAGCAGGATGGCGAACATCGAGCTGGCCGTGCTGCCGAACCAGTTGATGTCGGTCCCCAACATCCGGTTGATCAGCCCGAAGTCCTTGTTGAACATCTCCCGCCACACGAGGTACATCGCGATGCTGGGCGGTCCCCAACATCCGGTTGATCAGCCCGAAGTCCTTGTTGAACATCTCCCGCCACACGAGGTACATCGCGATGCTGGGC
>NZ_JBFUMD010000653.1:0-1640 GCF_054049555.1 Nocardioides sp. P5_C9_2 | reverse complement strand
GGTAGAGACGGTCCTCGGCCTCCCACGCGAAGTACAGCGCGATCCCGGCGAAGATCGCCCCGTCCGCGATGCGGTCCAGCGTCGAGTCGAGGAACGCGCCGAAGCGGTCCGTGCGCCCCATCGTGCGGGCCATCTGGCCGTCGATGAGGTCGCTGAAGACGAAGGCGGTGATGAACAGGACGCCCTGCCAGAGCATGCCCTGCGGGAAGAAGATCAGGGCACCCGCGCTGACACCGACGGTCCCGACCACCGTCACGGCGTCCGGGCTGATGCCCATCCGGACGAAGAGTCGCACGACCGGCGCCAGCACGACGCCCTGCCAGAACCCCTTGAACCGGTCCAGCACCGACTGGCTCAGCACGTTGGGACGGGGTTCGTTGTCTTTCTCCACAGGCGCGAGGCTACTCGGCGACGAGGGCCGTGCAGACCTCGGCCACCGCCGTGGGCACGCCCGCGACGTGCCAGTCGACCCCGGCCGCGTGCACCACCCGCGACTCGCCACCCACGCCGCGGATGACCGCGGCACCCGGCAGCCGGTCCCAGTCCGGCACCGAGTGCTGGAAGAGCACGTCGCACCGGCCCTGGGCGATGGCCATCGCGTCCATGCTCCCCGACCCCATCATCCGCAGCGTCGCGACGCCGGAGACCGCGCGCTGGAAGGCGGCGCCGATCTCGCCGTCGTAGAACGGCGGGTGGAGGTACGTCGTCGCGCACGACTCGGCGAGTCGCCGGTCGGCGAGGGACGTCAGGGGCAACCCGTTGCGAGTGCTCGGCAGGCCCGGTCCACCGGTGAAGGTCTCGACCCGGGCCGGGTGGTGCACGGCCCCCAGCAGCAGCTCGTCGCCGTCGACCAGGGCGATGGCGCTGCACCACCAGTCGAGGCCGCGGTGGAAGTTGTAGGTGYCGTCGACCGGGTCGATCACCCACGTACGACCACTGGTGCCGAGCACCTCGGCACCCTCCTCCCCCACGATCGAGTCGTCGGGTCGCAGCCGCCGCAGGGTCTGCACGACGTGCGCCTCGGCCGCCTTGTCGGCGGCGGTCACGATGTCGGAGACGTGCGTCTTGGTCTCCGTCTCCAGCCCGCGCCGCAGCATGGACTCGGCCAGCGCCCCCGCCTCCTCGACGAGGATCCGGGCGACGTCGATGTCCGGAAGACCGGAGCCGTTCATGGCGTCGTCCACGCGTCGGCGAGCAGCGCGCGGGTGTCGGCCAGCAGCTGGGGCAACGTCTTGGTCCCACCGATGACGGTGATGAAGTTGGCGTCCCCGGACCACCGCGGGACGACGTGCTGGTGGAGGTGGTCCGCCAGCGACCCCCCGGCCGGTCCCCCGAGGTTGATGCCGATGTTGAAGGCGTGCGGGTCGCTGACGCTGCGGATGGTGCGGATCGCCTGCTGGGTCATGGCCATCAGCTCGCCCGACTCCCGCTGGGTCAGGTCCTCGAGGTCCGCGACGTGACGGTAGGGCAGCACCATCAGGTGACCGGGGTTGTAGGGGTGCAGGTTGAGCACTGCGTACGTCGCCTCGCCGCGGGCGACGACGAGGCTCTCCGCGTCGTCACCCTCGGGGATCCGGCAGAAGGGACATCCAACGGCGGTCGAGTCCGAGCGGACGTAGGCCATCCGGTACGGCGTCCAC
>NZ_JBFUMD010000652.1:0-1640 GCF_054049555.1 Nocardioides sp. P5_C9_2 | reverse complement strand
GCGCACCAGGGACTCGAGGATGTCGTGCGCGTCGCTGGCCGGCAGGCCGGCCACGGCGGTCACCCCCCGGTCCTGGGCGATGACCCGGTAGGCGCCGAGGCCCGGGAGGTCGACGTCGTGGGGCGCGCCGTCCACCGGGACCGTCGCGAGCGCGGCGACGACGCCCCGGTCGAGGGCGACCGCGGCGCTGAAGCCCCCGTCCCCGCCCTCGGTCAGCAGGATCCCGCTCCCGGTGGTCCCGTCGATGGTGGCGCTGACGGTGCCGACCGCCTGGCCGAGCCTGCCCGGCCCGTCGTCGTGCCCGCGCGAGTCGTCCGCGTCGTCGTCGAAGCGCGGGGGAGGCGCGCCGTACGCCCGCCCGAGCGAGGCGCGCACGTCGTCGTCGAGCTGGTGGTCCAGGTAGGAGCGCATCGCCAGCGTGGTCGCCAGCGCGATGAGGACCGAGACAAGGGCGACCAGGGCGACCGCGGTGACCACCAGTCGCTGGGTCAGCGTCCTCACGGTGCCGAGCTCGGGGAGACCGGGTCCGGGGCGGTCGACTCCTGGACGGCCGGCTTGAGGACGTAGCCGGCCCCGCGCATCGTGTGGATCATCGGCTCGCGCCCGGCGTCGATCTTCTTGCGGAGGTACGACACGTAGAGCTCGACGACGTTGGCCTGCCCGCCGAAGTCGTACTGCCAGACCCGGTCGAGGATCTGCGCCTTGCTGAGCACCCGGCGCGGGTTGCGCATGAAGAAGCGCAGCAGCTCGAACTCGGTGGCCGTCAGGTTGACCTCGGTGCCGGCCCGGCTCACCTCGTGGCTGTCCTCGTCGAGGGTGAGGTCGCCGACGGCCAGCACGTTGCCGACCGCCTGCTGGGCGCCCGAGCGGCGCATCAGCGCGCGCAGCCGGGCGACGACCTCCTCGAGGGAGAACGGCTTGGTGACGTAGTCGTCGCCCCCCGCGGTGAGTCCGGCGACGCGGTCCTCGACGGCGTCGCGGGCGGTGAGGAAGAGGACGGGTACGTCGGGCTGGGTCGCGCGGAGCCGGCGCAGCACCTCGAGGCCGTCGAAGTCCGGCAGCATGATGTCGAGCACCACCGCGTCCGGGCGGAGGTCGGCGGCCTCGCTCACGGCCGTGCGGCCGGTGTGCGCCATCCGCACCTCCCAGCCCTCGTAGCGCAGCGCCATGGCGAGCAGCTCGGCGATGTTGACCTCGTCGTCGACCACGAGCACGCGCACGGGCGCGCCGTCAGCCCTGGTGAACTCCATGTCGACCATCGTGCCCCCGCGTGCTGTGAGTCTGCTGTGCGTCTCCTGTGACCGGGGTCCGACCCGGGCGGGTCAGGAGCTCGTGCCCCCGTCGTCGGAGCCGTCGTCGGAGCCCTCGTCGGAGTCTCCGTCGAGGTCGTCGTCGGTGCCGGGCGGCAGCATCGGCGCCCCGGGCACGGGTCCGGAGCCGGGGTGGTCGTCGTCGCCGTCCTGGTCGCTGGGGACCCCGCCCGGGAATCCCCGCTCCATGCGGCCGAAGCGGTCACCGGGGCCGTGGTCGTCGCCCGTCACCGCCGCGCCGATCGCGCCGCCGGCCGCCCCGCCGATGATGAGCCCGGCGAGCGTGCCGGCGACCAGGGCGCCGACGCCGAAGCTGCGACTGCCGCCGTC
>NZ_JBFUMD010000651.1:0-1647 GCF_054049555.1 Nocardioides sp. P5_C9_2 | reverse complement strand
GTGATCTGGGTGGCCGGGACCACCCACAGGGACACACCCTCCTGCCGGCGGGTGTAGACGTCGCGGGCGTTGCGCAGCGCCATCTCGGCGTCCGGGGCGTGCAGCGACCCGACGTGGACGTGGTTGAGCCCCCGGCGCGAGCGCACGAAGACCTCCCAGAGGGGTTCCCGCGCGGTCATGCGACGTGCTCCTGCTCCTGCGCACGCTTTGCGGCATAGGCCTCGGCGGCCTCGCGCACCCACGCGCCCTGCTCGTGGGCCGTGACCCGGTGGGCCATCCGCTCGGCGTTGCACGGTCCGTTGCCCCGAATGACGTCGAAGAGCTCGGTGAAGTCGATCGGGCCGTGGTCGTAGTGGCCGCGCTCCTCGTTCCAGCGCAGCTCGGGGTCGGGCAGCGTGAGCCCGAGCGCCTCGGCCTGCGGGACGGTCATGTCGATGAACCGCTGGCGCAGCTCGTCGTTGGAGAACCGCTTGATCCCCCACGCCATCGACTGGGCGGTGTGGCCGGTGGCGGCGTCGGGTCCGGTGTCGGTGGGGCCGAACATCATCAGGCTGGGCCACCAGTAGCGATCGACGGCGTCCTGCGCCATCGCGCGCTGGGCGGGGGTGCCGTGCGAGAGCGTGTGCAGGATCTCGAAGCCCTGTCGCTGGTGGAACGACTCCTCCTTGCAGACCCGCACCATCGCCCGCGCGTAGGGGCCGAAGGAGCAGCGGCACAGCGGGACCTGGTTGACGATGGCGGCACCGTCGACGAGCCAGCCGATCGCGCCCATGTCGGCCCAGGTCAGCGTGGGGTAGTTGAAGATCGAGGAGTACTTCTGACGCCCGTCGTGGAGCTGGTCGAGCAGGTCCGCGCGGTCCACGCCGAGCGTCTCCGCGGCGGCGTACAGGTAGAGGCCGTGACCGGCCTCGTCCTGCACCTTGGCCATCAGGATGCCCTTGCGCCGCAGGCTCGGGGCGCGGGAGATCCAGTTGCCCTCCGGCTGCATGCCGATGATCTCGGAGTGCGCGTGCTGGGCGATCTGCCGCACCAGCGTGCGGCGGTAGGCCTCGGGCATCTCGTCGCGGGGCTCGATGCGGCCCTCGTCTGCGAGCACGGCCAGGAAGGACGCCGGCTCGCCGGGGTCCTGGCCGGGGCCGTCGTCGGGGGCGGGGCGTGGGCCGTCGGGGGCGCTGAAGTCGTTGCCGTACACGACTCCGAATCTACCAGAAATGTGACACTTTGCCGCTGTCGCGACCTGACTTGGTAACACCTCCTCCCACCTGGGGTAGTCCGTGACGTTTGGCACCTGCCGAGGCCACGACAGGGGGCCGAACGTCACGGACTACCGTGGTGACCCGTGAGCCACTCCCCCTCCGCCGACGTCTCCGTACGGATCGCGTGGGCCGACGACGCCGACGCGATCGCCGGCGTCCAGGTGCGTGCCTGGCGGCAGATGTACGCCGACCTGGTCCCCGCCGAGGCCCTGCCCACCGACCCCGCCGACCTGGCCCCCGCGTGGCGCCAGTCGCTGGGCCGGCCCGCCGACGCGCGGCACCGGGTCCTGGTCGCGCTCGAGCGCAACCGGGTCGTGGGCTTCGCCCTCACCGGCCCCGCCGACGACCCCGACTGCGACCCGGTCGCCGACGGGACGGTGGCGGAGTTGAC
>NZ_JBFUMD010000650.1:0-1647 GCF_054049555.1 Nocardioides sp. P5_C9_2 | reverse complement strand
ATGGTGACCCGGGACCGGACGACCACGTCGTGGTCGCGACCGCTGACGCAGCGCTTCGCCGAGGAGTGGGTGTAGATCTGCACGCCGGACGAGATGTCGCAGCCCGCGCCGATCGTCAGCCCGCCCGACGCGTCGATGACGGTGAACGCGCCGATCCAGGTGCCCTCACCGACGTCGGGCTCGCCCACCACCCACGCATGCTCGTTCCACGGGTTGGCGGGCAGCCCGACGCCGCTCACCGTCAGGCCGTCCGGATGAGGTCGGTCATCCCCTCACCGACGGGGATGGTCGACTCGAAGCCGATGCGCTCGCGCGCCCGCTCGACGTCGGCGGCCCGACGGCTGACGAGCACGTCGCGGGGGTTGAAGATGGGCTCCACGTCCGCGCCGACGGCCTCGATGAGGATGTCGGCCAGGTCGGCGATGGAGGTGTCGATGCCGGTGCCGATGTTGACCGGGAAGTTCGACTGCTCCGACTCCAGCGCCAGCACGACCGAGCGGGCGATGTCGTGGACGTGGATGAAGTCCATGGACTGCTCGCCCTTGCCGTCGATGACCGGCGGCTCGCCGCTCTTGATGCGGTTGACGAAGTGGTTGATGACCGACGTGTAGTAGGCCGTGGTCTTCTGGCCCGGGCCGTAGACGTTGAAGAACCGCAGCGCGATCCAGGAGAGGCCGTTGCGGCGCTCGTAGAAGCCGAGGAGGTCCTCGCCGGCGCGCTTGGAGATGCAGTACGGCGTCAGCGGGCTGAGCGTGTCGTCCTCGTGCATCGGCAGCTTCTCGGGGTCTCCGTAGACCGACGCGGACGAGCAGTAGACCAGCCGGTCCACGCCGTGGTCGGCGGCGGCCGCGAACACGTTGTGGTTGCCGATCATGTTGATGTCCATCGACTCGTGCGGGTCGGCCTGGCTCTTGTTGATCGACACCGCGGCGGCGTGGATGACCTTGGAGCAGCCCTTCATGGCCGCGTGCACCGCGCCGCCGTACCGGACGTCCTGGTCGATCAGCTCGACGTCGTCGCCGAGGGCCGCGACGGCGTCGCGGTCCCCCCGGAACATGTTGTCGAAGATCCGGACCTTGTAGTCCTTCTCCAGCAGCATCGGCACCACGTGCATCCCGATGAATCCGGCACCGCCGGTGAAGAAGACGGTCTCTTTCGAGGTCATGGAAAAGCGCTCCTGGAGGGGTCGGTTGCGGGGCCGGAGAGGCGCCCGCAGGCTATCAGCGGGCGGTGGTCCGGCTGCCGGTGGCGGCGAGCTCGGTGAGGGTGTCGAGGTGCGTGTCGAGGACGCGGTCCAGGGCGAAGTGCTCGTCGACGATGCGGCTGGCGCTGGCGCCGATCGTGGTGCGGGCCTGCGGGTCGCCGAGCACGCGCAGGAGACGGCCGGCCAGGCCGGGCACGTCGCCGCGGGGGCACAGCAGGATGTCGCGGCCCTCGACCAGCTCGACGCCCGGGAAGTTGTCGAGGCGTCCCCAGCCCACGACCGGCACCCCGGCGGCCATCGACTCGAGGGTGGCGGTCCCGAGGCCGTCGCCCTGCTCGTGGCACTCGACGTCCGCGGCGGCGAGCAGGTGGGGGATCGATGCCTTCGGCACGGGCCCGAGGCTGCGGACGGCGTGCGCGACCCCGAGCTCGGCGGCCCGGGTC
>NZ_JBFUMD010000649.1:0-1651 GCF_054049555.1 Nocardioides sp. P5_C9_2 | reverse complement strand
CCGCTACACCCCGCACTACGAGCGGCACCTGCGGCACCTGCGGAGCCGCGAGTTCACCCTGCTGGAGATCGGCGTCGGCGGCTACACCCGGCGCAAGCGCAGTGGTGCCTCGCTGAAGATGTGGCGCTGGTTCTTCCCCCGGGCGACGATCGTGGGCCTGGACATCGAGGACAAGTCGTTCATCGACCAGGGCCCGATCGTGACCTACCGGGGCGACCAGACCGACCCCGACGTCTTCCGGCGGATCTTCGCCGAGCGCGGCGTGCCGCTGGTGGTCGTCGACGACGGCAGCCACGTGCCGGCCCACGTGCGGGAGACCTTCGCGATCGTCTTCCCGCAGCTCCCCGACGGGGCGATCTACTGCATCGAGGACACCCAGACGTCGTACTGGCCGGCGTGGGGCGGCCAGCTCGACCCGCGTGCCCGGGGCACGTCCATGGACCTGGTCAAGGACCTCATCGACGGCCTCAACCACGAGGAGCTCCTCGTGGAGGACTACGAGCCGACCTACACCGACACCCACGTGCGGGCCGTGCACTGCTACCACAACCTCGTCGTCATCGAGAAGGGTGACAACCGCGAGGGCACCAACCGCGACACCAGCTCGGGGCACTTCCACGGCACCTCGCCGGACCCCGCGGCCGACCCGGAGGAGACCGCATGACCGTCCTGCTCGCCACCTGCTCCGACCTGCCCGTGGGGGAGCCGGGGGCCCCGGCGCTCGAGGCCGCCCTCGCCGAGCGGGGCGTCGACGCGCGCTGGGCCGTGTGGGACGACGCCTCGGTCGACTGGGCGGGAGCCGACCTCGTCGTCGTACGGTCCACGTGGGACTACGCCACGCGTGCCGACGAGTTCCTCGCCTGGACCCGCTCGCTCGACCAGGCCCGCCTGCTCAACGGGGCCGACGTCTTCGAGTGGAACCACGACAAGGCGTACCTCATGGACCTCGGGTCGCTCCCCGTCGTCCCCACCCGGCTCGCGTCGTCCCCCGAGKAGTACGCCGCCGCGATCGACGAGTTCGGGACCGCGGTGATCAAGCCACGCGTGAGTGCCGGCGGCGCCGGCCTGATCGTGGTGTCCGACCCGCAGGACCCCCGCCTGGGCCAGCCGATCAAGAGCCACCCGTCGTACGCGCCCGTCGGCGGCCCGTGGATCGCCCAGCCGCTGGTCGAGTCCGTGCGCACCCGCGGCGAGGTGTCGCTCTTCCTGCTCGGGGGACGGGTGATCTCCCAGGTCGACAAGCTGCCCGCGGGCGACGAGGTGCGGGTGCACGAGGAGTTCGGCGGCGCCTCGCGACCGGTGCCGGTCGACCCGGAGGTCGAGGCGCTCGCCGCGTCGGCGGATACCTGGCTGGCGGAGCGCTTCGGTCGCCGGCTCGACTACGTCCGCGTAGATCTCCTCCAGCACGAGGACCAGTGGGTCGTCTCCGAGCTCGAGCTGATCGAGCCGGGGCTCTACCTCGACGTGCTTCCCGACAACGCCGCGCCCTTCGCCGACCTGGTCGCCGCGCGCCTGCGCTGAGCCGGCCCCTCCCGCTGTAACGCTCTGTTACGTGGGCTCCACACCCCACCGGTCGGGTGTGGAGGTCATGTGAGGGCGCGTTACATGGGACGGGATGCCGGCGCTGGCAGGGTGGGCGCATGGACCACAC
>NZ_JBFUMD010000648.1:0-1653 GCF_054049555.1 Nocardioides sp. P5_C9_2 | reverse complement strand
TCGCCGTACCTGCGCGAGCACCAGCGCTGGCAGGGCGAGGTCTGCTGGGAGTGGCTGGCCCAGCGGCGCGGCTGGTGACGGCGCCGCGCGCCGTCGGCGTACGAGCGGCGTACCCGGCCGTACCCGCTCACGTCCGGGAGTGGGTCGAGGCCACGCTCGGCTCCCCGGTGGTCGAGACGCACGAGCAGGTCGGCGGCATGTCGCCCGGCTGCGCGACCCGGCTGGTGTGCGCGGACGGCACCCGAGCCTTCGTCAAGGCCGTGGGCACGACGCTCAACCCGCACACCCCGGTGCTGTTCCGCCGCGAGGTGCTCGCCCTCGAGCTGCTGGGCCGCCACTCGCTGTGGGCCGGACTGGTGGCGTCGTACGACGACGGCGACTGGGTGGCCCTGATCCTCGACGACGTCGAGGGGGCCCACCCCGACCTGTCACTGGACGAGGAGATGGACCGGCTGGTCCGCCAGACCGACGAGCTGTCGGCCGTCATGAACTCCCGCGTCGAGTCGCTCCCTGCTCCGGCGTCCGACAGCGACGGGCAGGCGCTCTACCGCCCGGGCCCCACGGACTTCGCGACCGTGGTCCGCGTCTGGCTCGAGGCCTTCGAGCACGCCCACGAGGTGCCGCCGGACCTGCTGGCGCCGTGGGTGCTGCCCCGGATCGATCGGTTGCGGGAGGGAGTGGCCCGGCTCGCCGACGAGGCCATGGACACGGTCGTTCATGTCGACATCCGCAACGACAACCTGGTGCAGCGACCCACGGGGGACCTGGTGTTCGTGGACTGGGGAGCCTTCKGGCGGGGCCCCGCCTGGCTGGACCCGCTGGTCGCACGACTCGAGCGGGTCGACCGCCCGTGGTTCGACGAGTCGCTCGGCTCGTCGGCCGCCCTGCGGGACGCCGGCGACGAGCCGGTGACCTCCTGGCTGGTCGGGATGGGGGTCCACCTGGCCTGGCGGGCGCACACCTCCGTGGACGTCAACCTGCCCACCCTGGCCGCGTTCCGTCGCACCGAGTCCCGCCGGTTCCTCAGCGCCGCACGACGTAGGATCGGGCCCGCCTGAGGGAGCCCGATCCCGGCCGGACAGGGCGATTTGGGCGCTCCCCGGCGTGAGCGGTAGTGTCTCTGCTTGCATGTCCGGCGCCGCCCCGCACCTCGGAACCAGATCCCGTGGGATCAGATCCCGTGGAGGGCAGTCGGCAGCCGACATCAGTCTTCTGACACCCGGCTTTCCCTGACCAGCACGAGCGAGCAAAGGTTCACCTGTGGCCAACATCAAGTCCCAGATCAAGCGCAACAAGCAGAACGAGAAGGCGCACGAGCGCAACAAGGCCGTCAAGACCGGCCTCAAGTCCGCCGTCCGCAAGTTCCGCCAGGCCGCCGAGGCCGGCGACAAGGACGCCGCCCTGATTGCCGGGCGCGACGCCACCCGCAAGCTCGACAAGGCCGCCTCCAAGGGCGTGATCCACAAGAACCAGGCCGCGAACCGCAAGTCGGCCATCGCGAAGCAGGCCGCCTCGCTCTGAGCCGACCCGCTCCTGCTCGACCCGTCAGGTGACACCTGGCGGGTCGAACTCATTTCGGGACCAAACCACGTGCTGGGCTCGCGACGACAGCGCCCGCTCAGCGTGGGGTGCGCAGGCCGGTCACGGTGAGGA
>NZ_JBFUMD010000647.1:0-1654 GCF_054049555.1 Nocardioides sp. P5_C9_2 | reverse complement strand
GTCGCGGCGCGACGCGACTCGCGCCGGACCAGCTCCGCCACGGCCATCGCCATGGGGGGCACCACCACCCGGTCGTCCTGCAGCTCGACCAGTCCCAGCTCCATCAGCGGCGCCAGGTCGTGGAGCAGGCTGCGCGGGCTCTCGTGCACGAGTCGCGCCATCCCCTGGAGGGTGTGCCCGGACGCCGGGGCGACCCGGAAGTAGAGCTGCTCGGCCGCCCGGTCGAGGCCAAGCGCGGACAGGGCGGAGGACGGACTGTCGGTGACCACAGTGGCAGGTTAGTGCCACCGGCACCCGCGAGCCACGTGGCAGGCACCTGCCACGGTGATACTTCTACCGGGCCGCGCGGGGGTGCGGCCCGGACTGCTCCCCTCGGGGAGCGTGGGCGTCGGAGTCGCCGCAGGGGACGACTTCGGCGCCCTTGTCATGTCGGCGATCCCCTCTCCCCCGTCGTACCGCACGAGGGCCGGCCGATAATCTGCGGCCATGGCACGTGGTGGACGGCAGGGCGGACAGCAGGGAGAGCCCATCGACTGGGTGACCCGCGCCGCCGACGACGCGATCCGGCACGCGGGCGAGGGGAACAAGGTCACCGTGGCGTCGGGCGCCAGTCCCTCCGGCCCGATCCACCTCGGCAACCTGCGCGAGTTCCTCACGCCGCACTTCGTGGCCGAGGAGCTGCGACGTCGCGGTGTCGAGACCCGCCACCTGCACAGCTGGGACGACTACGACCGGTTCCGCAAGGTGCCGGCCGGCGTCCCGCCCGAGTGGGCCGAGCACATCGGCCGCCCGCTCTCGGCCGTCCCCGACCCGTGGGGCTGCCACCCCTCCTGGGCCGAGCACTTCAAGGCGCCGCTGCAGGCCGCCCTCGCCGAGCTCGGCGTGGAGATGGACGAGATCAGCCAGACCGAGATGTACCGGGCAGGCACCTACCGCGAGCGGATCCTGCACGCGATCCGGCACCGCGACCGGATCGAGGAGGTGCTCGGGCGCTACCGCACCAAGGCCGCTCCGGCCGTGGAGACCGAGGAGGAGGCCGCCGAGCTCGCCGAGTCGGTCGCCAACGACGAGGAGGCGCAGGACTCCGGATCGTTCGCCCGGTTCCCCTACAAGCCGTGGTGCGCCTCCTGCGGTCGCGACACGACCGACGTCACGGCGTACGACGACGAGACCACCGACCTCGCCTACACCTGTCGCGAGTGCGGGCACTCCGGGGTCACCAACGTGGCGAGGCAGGACGAGGGCAAGCTGGTCTGGAAGGTCGACTGGCCGATGCGCTGGGCGTGGGAGAAGGTCGACTTCGAGCCTGCCGGTCTCGACCACATGACGCCCGGGTCGTCGTACACCGTGGGCCAGGAGCTGGTGTCCTCGGTCTTCGGCTGGCAGGCCCCCACGCGGGTGACGTACGCCTTCGTGGGCATCGCCGGCATGCAGAAGATGTCATCGTCGAGCGGCGGCGTCCCCACCCCCGCCGACGCGCTGGAGATCCTCGAGGCGCCGATGGTGCGCTGGCTCTACACCCGACGCGCGCCCAAGCAGGCGTTCACCATCGACTTCGGCCCCGAGGTCGTGCGCCTGTACGACGAGTGGGACGCGCTGGGCCGCAAGGCCGCCGACCCCGCCAAGCGCGACGTCAACGTGCTCGCCTTCGAGC
>NZ_JBFUMD010000646.1:0-1660 GCF_054049555.1 Nocardioides sp. P5_C9_2 | reverse complement strand
TCGCCGAGCTGGACGCCTACGCCGTCGGCATCGCGGCCTGGCGCCTCGGGGCCGGCCGCGCGCGCAAGGAGGACCCGGTGCAGGCCGGGGCCGGCGTGGTCTGGCACGCGCGTCCCGGCGACCGGGTCACCGAGGGCCAGCCGCTGCTCACCCTGCTCACCGACGAGCCCGAGCGCTTCGACCGCGCCCTGGCCTCGCTCGAGGGCGGCTACGACGTCGCCGACGACGCGTCGTACACCCCGCGGGACCTGGTGCTGGACCGCATCGGCTGAGCCGGTCCCGGCGCATCCCCAACTCTGTGGATGCGCGGTCGGTTCTTTACCTTCGCGGGACGGACGCGGCTAGCGTCCACGGATCTCGTGGGAGGTGATCCGGACGCATGGACACCCAGCTGAAACGCGTCCGCGGGCGCCTTGCCGGGCCGCTCGGACTGGTCCTGCTGCTCGTGCTCGTCCAGGTGCTCGTCGGAGCCACGGCCCTGGTGCTGTGGTCGCGGACGGACGACGTCGCGGTGTCCAGCAGCGAGTGCGGTCGCTATCGCACCGTGGAGGTCGCGGTCGCCCCCGCGATGTTCGGGGTCGTGTCCAGGGCCGCGGTGACCGTCGCTCCCGTGTGCACCCGCGTGGAGCCGACCCTGCGGGAGGGCAGCCAGGTCGCGCTCGGCGTCTCGACGGGACAGCCGCTGCCCGACGTCTGGATCAGTGACGCGCACTTCTGGATGTCCCCGACCTACCTGGGCCGGGACTCGGGCCTGAGGCTGGTGTCGCCGAGCCTGGCGCGCACACCGGTCCTGCTCGTGGGCGGTCAGGAGGGTCGGCGCTTCCCCTCGTGGGGGGAGGCGGAGGCGTCCGGCCTCGTCAGTGTCCCGGACCCGTCCGGCTCCTCGGTGGGCTCGCTGGCCGTCRTCGCCCCGCAGACCGAGGCGGTGACGCTGGGACTCGACCCGGCGCTGGCCCGCCAGCGTGTCGTCCCGTTCGCCCAGTCGTACGGCGAGCGGCACTCGCGCGGTCTCGATGCCGACGTCGCTCCGGCCTCCGTCGAGGCGACCTCCCGCCGGCTGGTCGTGGCCACCGAGCAGCAGCTGGTCGCGGCAGCCACCGATGCGACGTACCTGCGCGACCTCACTCCCGCGGCCGGCGCGCCCGTCCTGGACTTCCCCCTCGCCGTGCGGAGCGACGCGCCTCCCGGCTCGCGGGTCGTGGCCCGCGGGCTGGCGCGCTACTTCACCAGCGACGTGGGGGTGGCCGCCCTGCGCGAGGCCGGCCTCCGGGAGCCGGGCGCCCCACCCGGGGCAGGCCTGGGGGCGCAGGTCGCCTCCTACCTCCCGGCGCCGCGGCCCCGCACGGTGGCCGAGACGGTGCAGTCGTGGCGCACGCTGAGCGTCCCCTCCTCGATCCTCGCCGTCGTGGACGCGTCGGGCTCGATGGACTTCGCCACCGCGGGCGGGACCCGCATGCAGGTCCTCGCCGATGCCGCCGGGATCGGCCTGTCGTTCCTGCCCGACCACGCCCGGGTCGGGTTGTGGATCTTCTCCATCGACAAGGGCGGGCCGGGCCGGGACTGAAGGGTGCTCGAGCCCGTCCGCCGCCTGGACCGGCTCGAGCGCGGGCGCACCCAGCGCGCCGCCCTGCGGGCGCAGGCCGAGGGGCTGTCCGGGCTC